>JAWVYF010000096.1:0-9908 GCA_033722845.1 Anderseniella sp.
CTCCAGCGCGTCGATGAAGGTGTCTGCGGCATCTACCAACACCAGCGGAATGTTGTAATGCTCGCGAAACATCTCGACGACCTGTGCGGCTTCATTCTTCCGCATCAAGCCATGGTCAACGAGGATACAGGTAAGCTGGTCGCCGATGGCCTCGTGGATCAAGACGGCGGCCACGGATGAATCGACGCCGCCAGACAAGCCGCAGATCACACGGCCCGAGCCAACCTGATCGCGGATGGCCGCAATGGCTTCGTCCTTGTAGGCGGCCATGGTCCAGTCGCCGGTGAAGCCTGCGATCTCGACGAAGTTCTTGTACAGCGTCTTGCCGTGAGGGGTGTGGTGCACCTCGGGGTGGAACTGCACGGCATAGAAATTGCGCTCAGTGTCTGCAGTTATGGCGAATGGTGCGTTAGGCGAGGTGCCGTAGACCTTGAAACCGGGGGCGATCTTCGAGACATGATCGCCGTGGCTCATCCAGACCTGCTCATCGCCATCGGCAAACCAGCCGTCCAGCAGGTTCAGCCCGGCATCGGCCGGCGTAACGTAGGCGCGGCCGAACTCCGCGGTTCCATGGCCGCGTTCCACATGGCCGCCAAGGCAATGCATCATGACCTGCTGGCCATAGCAAATGCCAAGGATCGGCACCCCCATGTCGAACACGGATTTCGGCGGCATCGGCGCTCCATCATCGAACACCGAAGCTGGGCCACCGGAGAAGATCACCGCCTTGGGCGCAAACTCTTTCAGGAATGCATCGGTGACTTTCTGGAACGGATGGATTTCGCAATAGACATTGAGCTCTCGCAACCGCCGGGCGATGAGCTGCGTGACCTGTGAGCCGAAGTCGATGATGAGGAGTTTGTCTGTCATGGCAAGCGGATACAGAACCTCGGCCGAATCCGCAAGATGGTGCGGCTTTCCATCCCCGGTTTGTTCAGTCTCAGGTGGGTTGTGGTAGGATAATCAATGGCTGGAGGGCGCTTCCAACCGAAAAGGGAGCCCAACCATGAGTGCAGTACAGATTGCTGAACATGCCCGAGCCCTGCTGGACGCTTACGGCGACAAGGCCGAAGCCCACGCGGCCAAGAAGGCTAGCGAGTTGCGTGCGTCCGGAGAGACGGCGCATGCAGAGCAATGGACACGCGTGCGCAATATGATCTCCGAAATGCGCGGCAGCCACGTGAGTTGAACAGACCGCTCAGCCGGCCTTTTCCAGCACCGCCACGAAAAAGCCGTCCGACGCGTGCGAGGCAGGCCCCAGCAGCAGTGTATCGGTGCGGCCATCGGCTGAGGCGGGTGGCTCTGTGAGCGAGGCTGCCCGCCAGACAGTAGCAAAGGGCACCACCGAGAAGCCTTCGTGCGCGGAGAGAAACCACTCGATCTGCTGGCGGTTCTCCTGAGGAAGGACCGAACAGGTCACGTAGATTACCCGGCCGCCCGGTTTAACCAGCCGTGCAGCGTGGTCCAGTACGGCCCGCTGATCGTTGCGCCGGTTCTCGAGGCTTTCAGGCGTCAGCCGCCACTTAGCGTCCGGCTTGCGCCGCCACGAACCTGACCCGGTACACGGTGCATCGACCAGCACACGGTCAAAGCGGCCTGCATGCTCGTCGAGCTTGCGCACCTCGTCGGCAGGGACCACTTGCGCATTGCGCACCCCTGCCCTGTTGAGCCGCGCGATGATGGGCTTCAGCCGGTTGCGGTCAGCATCCCAGGCAAACAGCTGTCCCTTGTTCTGCATGGAGGCCGCAAGAGCCAGCGTCTTGCCGCCGCCACCAGCGCAAATATCGGCCACCTGCATACCGGGCTGAGCATCCACCAACAACGCGGCTGCCTGTGAGGCGGCGTCCTGAATCTCGAAAAGGCCGCGTTGGAAGGCGGGCTCGGCTTCCAGGTTTGGTGTGCGTTTCAGACCATCCGGCACGTCTATACGAATGCACTCTGGCCCAAGCGGGCCTTCCCTGGCGTCGAACTTGGCCAGCTGGGAGAGCAGCTTGTCGCGGGTTGTCTTCAGGGTATTCGCGCGCAGGTCTACCGGGGCGCGCTGAGCGAGTGCTGCACCCTGCTCGATTGCGTTGTCTGCGAACGCAACCTGAAAGGATGGCCAAAGCCATTCCGGCACGTTGGCCTTGACATGATCAGGGCAGTTCGGGGGTTCCGCGTCAAAAGCGGCACGTTCGTCCGTAGTCAGTTCACCGGGACCATGCTTGTGGTTGCACAGCTTCGCAATTTCGTCCGCGGTGTGTGTTCCCGCAGCCCACGAAAGCACCAACGCACGCGGTGAATCCGCCCCCATGCGCCAAGACAGCGATGCGCGCTGGCGCATCACGTCGAAGACTATGTTGCCGATGGCCGCTCTGTCGCCGGAGCCCGCAAACCGATGCGCCTTGCCCCAATCGGCCAGTGCGAGCGGCACCGGGCGATGACGCTCAGCAATGTCCTGCAGCACTTCGATTGCCGCCGCCAGCCTTCCTGCAAGATGCATCAGAGCCCCACTACCATGCGTTTGGCGATCAGCAGCCACATGCCTGCAACCGCAACAACGCTCACCATGAACATCCCGAACCTCGGCGCCAGCACATTTGACCCGCAATGAACGATGCTGTGGCCCAGCCGCGCGGCAACAAATATCCAGCACATGACGGCAAATGCCGTGGCCGTGATGCCGGTTGCCAGTGCCACCGAAATGGCCGCAAAAAACAATACCGGCACTTCAAACTGGCTCTTGAAGTTGTTGGACGCCTTCAAGACATCGTCAGGCCACGCGCGATCATCCAGCATGGCCTTGCTGCCAACCTGGCCTGCCAGATATGCCTTGCGGCGGCGGGCACCAAGCAGCATCAGAATGGCGACCGTCAGCAAGGCCTGACTGGCTGCAGCCAGGATGATCCAGCGGAAATTTTCCATCACATACCCGCGTCAGCCGGAGCGCTGGTAGTTGGGCGCCTCGCGGGTGATCTGCACGTCGTGCACATGGCTTTCGCGCAAGCCCGCGCCGGAAATCCGAATGAACTCGGAACGCTCACGCAAGTGTTTCAGGGTGGCTGAGCCGGTATAGCCCATGGCAGCGCGCAAACCGCCCGCCAACTGGTGCAACACGGCACTGGCTGGCCCCTTGTACGGCACCTGCCCTTCGATGCCTTCCGGCACCAGTTTCAACTGGTCCCGGACTTCGGCCTGGAAGTAGCGGTCGGCAGAACCGCGCGCCATCGCCCCTACCGAGCCCATGCCACGATAGGATTTGTAGGAGCGCCCCTGATAGAGATAAACCTCGCCGGGGCTTTCATCGGTGCCGGCCAACAGGTTGCCGACCATGGCGCAAGATGCGCCTGCGGCCAGCGCCTTGGCGAGATCGCCGGAATACTTGATGCCGCCATCGGCAATCACCGGTACGCCGGATGCCCTTGCCCCGTCGGCGCAGTCCATGATGGCAGTCAGCTGCGGAACGCCAACACCTGCCACGATCCGGGTGGTGCAGATGGAGCCTGGGCCGATGCCGACCTTGATGGCGTCTGCACCAGCGTCGATCAGTGCGCGGGTGGCATCGGCTGTGGCAACGTTGCCGGCGATGACCTGAACCTTGTTGGACAGTTTCTTGATGCGCCGCACCTGCTCCAGCACGAAGTCGGAGTGACCGTGTGCGGTATCGACCACAACCAGGTCAACCTCGGCATCAATGAGCATCTCTGCACGGGCATAATTGCCCTCACCGGTCCCGGTTGCGGCAGCAACCCGCAACCGGCCCTGCTCATCCTTGACGGCGTTGGGGTGCAAGGCGGCCTTGTCCATGTCGGTAACCGTGATGAGGCCGGTACACTTGAAATCGTCATCGACCACGATGAGTTTCTCGATGCGGTGTTCGTGCAGCAGCTTGCGCGCTTCGGTCTGATCGACGCCTTCCTTCACGGTCACCAGCTTGCGGGTCATCAGGTCACCGACCTTCCGGTTCAGGTCTTCTTCGAACCGCACGTCGCGGTTGGTGACGATACCGACCAACTTGCCGCTGTCATCAACGACCGGAATACCGGAAATCTTGTGCTTGGCCTTGATTTCCTTCAGATCCCCAAGCGTGGCTTCCGGCGAGATCGTGATGGGGTTGACCACCATACCGCTTTCGAACTTCTTCACCTGGCGCACTTCGGCGGCCTGAAGGTCAGGGTCCATGTTGCGGTGAATGACGCCGATGCCGCCTGCCTGTGCCATGGCGATGGCCATGTTGCCCTCGGTGACCGTATCCATCGCGGCAGAGAGAATGGGCAAGGCAAGTTCGATGTCGCGGGTCAGGTTGGTCCGCGTAGAGACATCACCCGGCAAAACGGCAGAGGCAGCCGGTTTCAGCAACACGTCGTCGAACGTGAGGTACTCAGGGATAGCATCGGAACGAAGGGTCGAAGACATCGTCAATCCTTGTGATAAGGCGAAGTGCTGATGCCGCGATACACGGGGCAGATCAGGCGACTCGCGACCAGATTGACGACTGTCTGTAACACCCGATTGAAGCAGGCGGCAAGCAGCGTTTGCGGATTATGCCTGTGGCAAACTGGCCGTGTGCAGGCAATCAGATCAGCCGCTGCCAGCCCTGAACCCCAGCGCGACCAGGAACAACTCGGCAGAATCATCGCGGCTGGCTTCCGGTTTGAAGTGTTTGACCTGCCTGAAGTCATTTTTCAGCTGGCGCAAAAGCTCGTTTTCGGCACCACCGCGCAACACCTTGCAGATGAACGAACCGTTGGGCTTGAGCACCTCACGGGCAAACATGAGTGCAGCTTCAGCCAACGCCATGATCTTCAGGTGGTCAGTCTGCTTGTGCCCGGTGGCGTGGGCGGCCATGTCCGACATCACAACATCGGCCTTGTCTCCCCCCAGGGCCTGAATGAGAGCTTCCGGCGCACCTTCTTCGAGAAAGTCCTGTTTCAGGATGTGAACACCGGCAATCGGCTCGACGCCATGAATGTCGATGGCGACCACCTTGCCCTCGCCGGCATCGGCACGGGTTCTTTGAGCTGCGACCTGAGACCAGCCACCGGGAGCGGCCCCAAGATCGACAATACGTCCGCCGGGCTTGAGCAGGTGAAACTCGTCGTCGATCCCGATCAGCTTGTAGGCCGAGCGAGAGCGATACCCCTCCAGCTTTGCCCGGGATACAAACGGGTCATTGAGCTGACGCTCCAGCCAACGGGTGGACGACAACCGGCGTCCGCGCGCGGTCTTGACCCGCTGGGACAGCTTCTTGGGATCACGGCCGGACGTGCCGGTTGAGCGCGGCTTTTTGCCAGGGGGTCTACGCGGACCGGCCATAGTGCCCGTCCTCCATCATCAGCGAGGTGAGAATTCCTTCGCGCAAGCCCCGATCAGCCACGCGAATGCGATCGGCCGGCCAGATGGCGCGGATTTCTTCCAGTATGGCACATCCCGCGAGCACGAGATCGGCTCGTTCCGGCCCCACACATGGTGAGGCTGCGCGCTGCTCGTAGCTCATGCCCAGCAGATCGCGGGTCACCTGGCCTACTTCGTCACCGCTAATCCACGAGCCGTCGACCCGCGAGCGATCATAGCGGCGCAGGTTGAGATGAATGCCGCATACGGTTGTCACTGTTCCCGAGGTGCCGAGCAGGTGATCCGGCACCGGAATGCTGCCACCAGCGCCGACAAGACGCTCTGCAAACGGGCGCGCCAGGCCGTGCACATGATTTCGCATGGCGTCGAAACTGGCCTGCGACACTGCCTTGCCACCGAACCGCTCAGCCACGGTCACAACGCCGGCGGGTATCGACGTCCAGTCGTGTATGCGGTAGCGGCCATTGTCGACCAACAGCCAAAGGATCTCGGTCGAGCCGCCACCAATATCGAACACAAGCACCGAGCGGGCCTTGCCGCAGATCAGCGGCGATGCACCGGCAGCGGCGAGGCCTGCCTCGGTCTCGCGATCAATGATTTCCAGTTCAATACCCAGTTCGTCGCGCACGCGCGCGATGAATGCTTCGCCGTTCTCAGCCATTCGGCATGCTTCAGTGGCAATCAGGCGGGCGCGCTCGACATTCCACCATTTGAGCTTGTTGGAGCAGACCCGAAGCGCCTTCACCGTCCGCTCGATTGCGTCTTCGGACAACTGGCCTGTGTGCAAAACACCTTCGCCGAGACGGACGATCCGTGAATAGGCATCCACGACCTCAAAACCTGTCTCGTTGACGACCGGACGGGCGAGCAGCAGACGGCAGTTGTTGGTGCCAAGATCAAGGGCACCATAGATGCCCTCGCGCGAGACCGGTTCTGGTCTTTCAGCGCGCTCGGCTGACGCGCCTTCGGCGTCTGATCGCTGGCGTGGCGGACGCCTGAGCGGCCATCCGTGCCGCCGGCGCGCCCGATCCGGCCTGTTGCCGGACTTCCCCTGAGCGCCCACTTTTTCACCTTGCCAGAATGCGAATGGCCGGCACCCGCACCTTTGTCGCGCTCGTTGCCGTCAAAGGGGGCGCACAACCGGCATACTGCCTCAATACGTTGCGTTGCCGACACTCTATCAGCTTTGTGACACAGGTAAAGCGACCAAGCGAAACGGCGTTAACCAATCCGGCTAACCAGAAATGCTCAAAAAAGGCCGAGTTAACGGCTGATTAGACCTTGCCCGATAGAGTGATCACGCTGGAGGGGGCAACTGAATGAAAGACTTTGGAAAAAGCTGGTTTCCAAGCGGGTCGCTGATTGGCGAGTTCTCCGAACAGATTCGCTTGTCCCAGCAGCAGGAACGCTCCGCAGTGGCCGTACAGGCCGCGCGCGTCGAGGCCGAACTTGCATCGAAGGCAAAGTCTGAATTCATAGCGTCTATGAGCCATGAGCTGAGGACGCCGCTGAATGCGATCATCGGCTTTTCTGACATGTTGCGGACCCAACCGAAGCAACCGCCCGAGCAGGTTGAACAGTACGCCGGCTATATCCACGATGCAGCGCAGCACCTGCTACAACTCATCAACGAAATTCTCGATGTCTCCAAAATCCAGGCCGGCAAGCTGACGGTAGACCTGCAAGCGGTGTCACTGTCGTCTCTGGTAACCAGCTGCATGCACTTCATCGAACCGCGCGCTGCCAGCAACGGCATTCGTTTGCATTGCAACATTGAAGACAACCTGCCGGAAGCTTTTGCCGATGCATTGCGCCTGAAGCAGGTGCTGCTGAACCTCCTGAGCAACGCAGTCAAGTTTACCGATCCAAACGGCAACATCTCGCTCGAGGTGAGCAAACAGGGCGATGACCGTATCCTGTTCACCGTTGCCGACGATGGAGCGGGTATGACCAATGAAGAGCTTCACATGGCAACGCAGCCATTCGGTCAGGTGCGCAACGGCCATGGCGACGCCAATGAGGGAACCGGACTTGGACTGCCGATCTCGGTCGCCCTGATCAAGGCTCATTACGGCACCTTCTCACTGGAAAGCCAGAAAGGCGAAGGAACCGTAGCGAGTTTCACAATCCTGACCCGGGCTGCAGCGGCAGCAGCTGCATCCGGCAAAGCAACGTCCAGCATGTCAATCAATCTCGAAGACCATCCTGAACAGGGAGCCGTGCCCCACTAAACGGGCGCAACTCGTCAAGGCGACAGAAAATGAGCAGTGCAATTCCAACCAACAGTACCTCCAACCGCAGAATGAATGCGGCCAGCGAAAGGATCGGACGCATCGTCGCCGTTACCGGCGCACACGCGATCATCCTGCTTGACGCAGAAGACGCTTTCTCGGCGGCTTCCGAAACTTCGCCGGAGATCGGCACGCTGCTGAAGGTCGACACCGAACACACGGTGACGCTTGCCCTCGTGTCTGCGCTGAGTTCACCGACGCCATCGCATGAGAACCAGAATCAGGAAATGCGCATCGTCGAGGTCGAATTCATCGGCGAATTGCCGAAGGACGAAGAAGGCAATCCGAAGAGCTTCCGCAGGGGCGTGTCTGCATATCCAGGACTGGGCAACGTGGTTTCACGCGCTTCACAGTCTGAACTCGCCATGGCCTATGCGGCAGATCATGACAGCTCTATCCGAATTGGCCACATCCAGCAGGACCCAAGCATTCCTGCGATGGTCAAGATCGATGATCTTTTGGGCAAGCACTTTGCGGTGCTTGGCACGACCGGTACGGGCAAGTCCTGCTCGGTGGCTCTGATCTTGCGCAGAATTCTGGAGAAAAACCCGAAAGCACACATCCTGTTGCTGGACATGCACCGGGAGTATGCAGCTTCCTTCCCGGAATATGCCGAGGTTATCCAGCCGCAAAACATGCAGCTGCCATTCTGGCTGCTGAATTTCGAGGAAATTGTCGAGATCATCATCGGCAACCAACCCAATCGCGAACAGGACATCGAGATCCTGCGTGAGCTCATTCCGTTGGCCAAGCAGCGCTATTCGAGCAGCACGCGGCGTGACAAGAGCCCGACACTTCGGTCAAAGGAGAGTGGCGAGCTGGTGAACGTCGGCGTTGACACGCCTGTGCCCTACCGCTCATCGGACCTGATCGGCCTGCTGGAAGAGTATCTCGGCAAGCTGGAGCTCAAGGGCGAACTGGCGCCGTTCAAGCGCCTCAAGGCCCGCCTTGATGCCATTACACGTGACCCGCGATATGCGTTCATGTTCGGCCAAATGACCATTTCGGACAACATGGCAGAAGTCGTCGGGCGGATTTTCCGAATTCCGGTCAACGACAAGCCGATTACCGTTCTGGAACTGGGTGGTCTGCCGTCGGAAGTCATCAACGTGTGCGTTTCAGTGCTTGCACGCATGGCCTTCGACTTTGGACTGTGGAGCCAGGGCCGCGTGCCAATCACCTTTGTGTGCGAAGAAGCCCACCGCTACGTGCCAATCGACAAGACGACAGGTTTCGAGCCGACCAAGCGCGCCATCTCGCGCATCGCCAAGGAAGGCCGCAAGTACGGTGTTTCGCTGGCAATCATCTCGCAGCGCCCGGCAGAACTCGATCCGACCATCCTGTCACAGTGCAATACCGTGTTTTCAATGCGCCTGACCAACGAACGCGACCAGGAAATCCTGAAAGCCGGTATTTCAGATGCCGCCGCGTCGTTGCTGGAATTCATGCCGACGATGGGCACCGGGGAAGCTGTGACATTTGGCGAAGGTGTTTCCTTGCCGACCCGTATCAAGTTCGACCTGTTGCCAAGCCACGCCTTGCCCAAGAGCTCAACGGCGTCGTTCACCCGCAACTGGGCCATCGACGTACCCGAAGACGGGTTCCTTCAGGCAATTGTCGCGCGGTGGCGCCAGCAGTCCTATGCCGTCGAGTATAGCGACACCGCCGGGTCCACCGCCAACCTGCAGCTTGAACCTGCGGTCGGCACTGGCGACATGGTTCAACATCCAGGAGAACCATCACAGCCGGCGGCCGTGCAGCCGCCTGTTGAGCCTGCAGCAGCCCCCGCGCCGCAGCCAGCAGCTGCAGCCCCCGCGCCCGCCGTGGCCGGGTCGGGATCATCCCTACTGAAGAAGCCGCTTGATGCCGCCAGCCTCAACATCGGCAGCGCACCTGCTGCTCCGGCGGCGGCTGTTTCGGCTCCGGCTGCGAGAACCGCCGCGCCGCAGGCCGCGCCTGAGACCGTGGTTGCGCAACAGGCAACAGAGGCAGCCAAGCCCGCCGGTGATGCACGGCTCAGCTCCCTTCTGCAGAAACTGCGCGGCTGAGCAGACAACAACCGGTACATCCATCACCCCTGCAGGCGGCAACTTGCCGCCTCCAAGAGGCAAGGCTTGACGTGTTCCGCAGCGATCGCCGCGACCCGACGGCCGACGCGGGTCGAGCCGGTGAAGTTAATGCGGCGCACCGAGGGATCGGAAATCAAGGCGCGGACGCAAGTTTCGGTTTCTTCCGGTTTGGTGGTCACCACTTCGAGCGCGCCCTTGGGCAACCCGGCGGCGC
>JAWVYF010000097.1:0-9898 GCA_033722845.1 Anderseniella sp.
GCTGTCCCAGGTTTCCTCGTCTTCGGGCAGCGGCATGATCGTCGTAATGCGCTCGCCTTGCTCCAGAGGCAGCATGTTGACCAGCGCCTTGCCGCGCGCCTGCGGCGCTGCCAAGGGCAGCTTCCAGACCTTCATCTTGTAGGCCATGCCGCGCGAAGAGAAGAACAGGACAGGCGTGTGGGTATCAGCCACAAACAGGCGGGTGACGAAATCCTCGTCCTTGGTCTGCATGCCCGAGCGGCCCTTGCCGCCACGGCGCTGTGCCCGGTAGGTCGTCAGCGGCACCCGCTTGATGTAGCCGGTGTGCGACACGGTCACCACCATGTCTTCCTGAGCGATCAGGTCTTCATCATCCACATCGCCCAGATAATCGGCAATCTCGGTGCGGCGCGGGGTGGCGAATTCGTCCTTCACCGCAATCAGTTCGCTGCGGATGATCTCCTGCACGCGGGCGCGCGAGCGAAGTATCTCCAGATAATCAGTGATTTCGGCACCGAGTTTCTCCAACTCGTCGGAAATCTCATCCCGGCCAAGCGCAGTCAGGCGCTGCAGCCGCAGATCGAGAATGGCCCGCGCCTGCTCTTCGGACAGCTTGTAAGTACCGTCATCCCGCAACTGGTGGCGCGGATCTGCAATCAGCCGGATCAGCGGCGCCATGTCCTTGGCCGGCCACTCACGCTCCATCAACTGCGCCCGCGCCGTTGCCGGGTCAGGCGCTGAGCGGATCAGGGCAATGACCTCATCGATGTTGGCAACCGCAATGGCAAGGCCGACCAGCACATGGGCGCGGTCCCGCGCCTTGCCCAGCAAAAACTTGGTACGCCGGGTGACGACTTCCTCGCGGAAATGCACGAACGCATCGAGCATGTCCTTGAGCGTCATCATTTCCGGCCGGCCACCGGTCAGCGCCACGGAGTTGACGCCGAAAGACGTTTGCAGCTGAGAGAACTTGTAGAGCTGATTCAGCACCACGTCGGCCACGGCATCCTTGCGGATCTCGATGACCACGCGCATGCCTTGCCGGTCGGACTCGTCACGAATGTCCGAAATGCCTTCGATGCGCTTGTCGCGCACCAGCTCGGCAATCTTCTCGATCATCGAGGCCTTGTTCACCTGATAAGGGATTTCGTGAACGATGATCGCCTCGCGGTCCTTGCGGATTTCCTCGATGGATACCTTGCCCCGCATGACCACAGACCCACGGCCAGTCTCCTGTGCAGAGCGGATACCCGACCTGCCCAGAATGATGCCGCCTGTCGGGAAATCCGGCCCCGGCACAATTCCGTGCAATTCCTCGAAGCTGATCGCAGGGTTCTCCATCACCGCGATTGCTGCATCGACCACTTCGCCCAGGTTATGCGGTGGAATGTTGGTGGCCATGCCCACGGCAATGCCGCCGGCACCATTGACCAGAAGGTTGGGAAACCGGGCGGGGAGTACGCTGGGCTCGGACTCGGTGCCGTCATAGTTCTCCTGGAAATCGACAGTGTCCTTGTCGATGTCATCCAGCAGTGCTTCGGACACCTTTTCCAGGCGGCATTCGGTGTAACGCATGGCCGCCGGCGGATCGCCGTCGACCGAGCCAAAATTGCCCTGCCCGTCCACCAGTGGAAGCCGCAACGAGAAATCCTGCGCCCTGCGCACCAGCGCGTCGTAGATGGCACTGTCACCGTGCGGATGCAGCTTACCCATCACGTCACCAACGACGCGGGCCGATTTCTTGTAGGGCTTGTTCCAGGTCAGCCCCATTTCGTTCATGGTGTAGAGGATGCGCCGGTGCACGGGCTTCAGCCCATCGCGGACATCAGGCAGTGCGCGGCTGACGATCACGCTCATGGCGTAATCGAGATAACTGCGCCGCATCTCGTCTTCGATTGTGACGCTGCTCACGCCGCTTTCCGCAGGTGGTTGCGGCGGCGGTGGCGTCGTATCGTTTTCGTCGCTCAAGTGGCGGTTCCTCGCAAGCCAGCCAGATGCCGCGTCACGCGGTGTACTGGCACCCCTCCTCCGCACCCCTCACAAGAGCGCGAATCCCTGCTTGAAACCTAGCAAATTCGGCGCCCACAGGCAAATCAGGCAGCGCCACCATCACCGCTTAATTTGCTACTGTAAACAATTGAAATAATTGACGGAAATTTCGTCATTCCGAAAGTTCAACCGCAATCTCCCGGCCGCCTGCACCATGCACTGAATCGTTGGCTCGAATCGTCACCGAACGCAGCCCGTCCGGGATGCTTACACCGCTCAATGAACGGGTGAACGGCTGCTCGTTTTCGTGCGGGTGCAGCAGGGTCCGGGTGCCGAGTACGGTGCCGTCGGGCGCCAGCACGTCCCACCGGTTTGCGTAATGATCCCACCCGGTGTCTGCATGGCGCACGGTCACATCAAAGCGCCACGTGCCGTCCGCCGCCTTGGTTGCCTTTACGGCTTCGACATCGGCCTCGCCCGCGCCTGCCGCAACTGACATAAAAAACAATGCAGCCAGTACAATATTGATGCGTTGTCCCTGCATGACGGTTCCCTTAGGTTGAAGCGCAACAAGTGTAGACCGCCCGCGCAAGGCGCAACAAATCACGTCAACGAGAGATATCCATGGCTTCTGGTAGTTCCAAAACCGTCATCATTGCCGCCCTGCTGGGAAATGGCGCCATCGCCTGCACCAAGTTCGCGGCATCAGTGTATACGGGTTCATCCGCCATGCTGTCGGAAGCCATCCACTCGCTGGTGGACACCGGCAACCAGGGATTGTTGCTCTACGGCTTGAAAAAGTCGGAGCGCCCGGCAGACAAGACCCATCCGTTCGGCTATGGCCGCGAATTGTACTTCTGGGCCTTCGTGGTGGCCCTGCTGATTTTCTCCATCGGGGCCGGTGTGTCGCTTTACGAAGGTGTTCACAAGATCCAGCACCCCGAGCCGGTGAGTTCGCCACATGTCAACTTCATCGTTCTGGGGCTGGCAATGGCGTTCGAAGGGGTCGCCTTCTACCTGGCAATCAAGGAATTCAACAAACGCAGAGGCACCACGCCCGTGTTCAAGGCGGTGCGCCAATCGAAGGACCCGGGGCTGTTTACGGTGCTGTTTGAAGATGCTGCTGCCATGGCCGGGCTCGTTATCGCATTCGTCGGCCTGCTTGTCGCCGAGTATCTCGGTGTGATCTGGGCGGATGGCGCTGCCTCCAGCGGGATCGGCCTGCTACTGGCCACTGTCGCCATTTTTCTTTGCTTTGAGACCAAGGGGCTACTCATTGGTGAGGCTGTCTCGGACGAGATGTCAGACGATCTTCACAAGATCATCAATGGCTCAGACGCGGTGAACAGCATCAATGAGTTCCGCACCATGCACATGGGACCACAAGATGTCCTGCTGGCCGTATCGCTTGATGTGCGTGATGACCTGGACACCGGAACGCTTGAAGCGGCTCTGTATGAGCTTGAGCAGTCCATCAAGGCATCGCATCCGGAAGTGAAGCGGTTGTTCCTTGAGGTACAGTCCGGTGAGCATCACGTCGAGGAAGTGTGGCTGTCACAACTCAAGCCAAAGGCGACCTGATCACCTCTGGCTCAAGCCAGGTTCCCCTTGGAAAAAAGACAAACCCGCCGGAATTACCAGCGGGCTCGATCTTGTTGCCTTAATGTGGAAGCCGGCACGACCGCGCCGGAACCGGCAAGGCTAGTGCTTGCTGAAGGTCACGCCAGCGACCCGGTAGGAGTTGCCTGCGCGCGTCACGGCGGAGCAACGGGTGGCACCATTCATCCACTTGTTGAACTTGATGCAAAGCCGGTCGCCCGACACGCGCCACGTGCCGGTGTCACGCTCGCCGTCCCACTTGGCCGAGACGCGGCCACCGCGGCTCATGCTCACCTGAACCTTGGACCCCATGACCTTGGCGGTCGCACGGCCTGGAACGAATTTCTTGATCTGATGCGACTTGAGAACCTCGCCTGCGACTGCAACGCCAGTTGTTGCGCCAGCACAAACGATACCTGCACCGCAAACTGCGGCGATTACGAACTTCTTCATTTTGCTTGTTTCCCCGGACTAAATCCGCTCCCTGTCAGCCCTTGCCGCAGAGAGCTCATCCACTGTCATCAAATTGTCACGCCTCACTGGAGGGTGTGCCCATCAATCTTGCCCACAATGTGGCGCTGCAACAGTCAACATGCCGCAGCGCAACACCAAAGCAATCTCAACCGGTATATGGGGTGAATATGGTTAGTTAACCGTGAACAACGGACCGACTGACTGCGGAAAGCGCCAGAAATACCGTCGACTGATGTCCGGTCTCAGAAAGGAACCTCATCGTCGAGGTCATCACGGGCAAACGACGGGCCATCATTGTTGCCACCGCCGCCGCCGGATTGCGGCCGTTGCATTGGGCTGGAGCGGCCAAAATCTCCACCACCTTGGGAATACCCACCCGAATCGCCGCCCTGCCTGCCATCCAGCATGGTCAGCGTGCCGTTATACCCTTGCAGCACAACTTCAGTCGTGTAGCGGTCATTGCCATCGCGGTCCTGCCACTTGCGGGTCTGCAGCTGGCCTTCGACATACACCTTCGAACCCTTGCGCAGGTATTGCTCGGCAATCTTGCAAAGGCCCTCGGAGAAGATCACCACATTGTGCCACTCGGTCTTCTCGCGCCGCTCGCCCGAGTTGCGATCGCGCCATGTCTCGGATGTTGCGATGCGAAGGTTGGCAATCGGACGGCCATCGTTAGTGTGACGGATTTCCGGATCGGCACCCAGATTGCCGATCAGAATGACCTTGTTGACCGAGCCTGCCATGATTTTCTCTCCTCAAACCAATATCTCGCGCGACACTAGACTTTGCCCCGCACCACTGCCAGCCTGAGTGTTGCCTTGTCCACACTCGATAACGTACCTGGCAGGCAGTATGTTCCGTTTTTGTTCTAGCGCAGTTCACCAGAAAACTCAAGGTTGCCGCCATGCCCTCCAAGATCTCGACCACCAATGCCCCACCACCCTTCTCCAGGTACGCCCAAGCCACCCGCACCAAGGCAGGCTCTGACCTCGTCTTTGTGTCGGGACAGGTCGGCGTCGATGTAAACGGCAATCTGGCCGACAGCGAACGCGGTCAGCACGTCCAGGCATGGCACAATGTGCTGGCCATTCTGGCTGATCAGGGATTGGGGCCACAGGACATCGTTGAAATTACGGTCTACATCACCAATTCGGACGGCGTGCCGCTTTATCGTGAGGTGCGCGACGACATGATGGCGGGACACGAGCCAGCATCCACGCTGCTAATCATTTCCGGCCTGGCCAACCCCGACTGGGTGGTTGAGGTGGCCGTGATAGCAGAAGCGCCCGCCGCCTGAATGTCAGGAACAGCGGGCGCTCTACAGGGAGGATAGATTTGCCGTCGTCGCGCCGGGCTTAGCGGAACGAAGCCAGGTAAGACGCGGTGCGTGCACCTTCTGCGACTGCATCGGACTTCGCACGTGCAGCATTACCGCGCGGGTTCAGGCCACCGAACAGGGCGGCACCATAAACGTTTGCGTAGGCATCAAAAATCCAGCTCATGACCGTTCTCCTTGTGGTGGTGATTGATTGCTGTGTTGATCTTGTGAGCGCAATATGTGGCGGTTCATGCTGCAGCGCAAACGGCAAATTCTGACCTGACATGTAAGAAAAATTCACATATACTGTGTCAGATATTTTTACAAACACGTCATACGCAATCACCCGTTTCAAACCATGCGCCGCCGCCTGCCCTCTCTCAACCAGCTCCGCGCCTTCGAAGCCGCAGCCCGCCCGCAAAGCTTCTCCAAGGCGGCGGAAGAGCTGTTCGTGACCCATGCCGCAGTATCGCGTCATGTGCGTGAACTTGAGGAATGGCTCGGCACCCAGCTGTTCGTGCGTACCGGCCGAGGTGTGGTGCTGACGGATGCCGGCAAACGCTATGCTGCCCGCCTCACCCCCATCTTCGATGCCATCGCCGAAGCCACACGAGACGCGATGATCGAGGGGGACAGTTCGCACCTGACCGTGGCGCCCGATGGTGCGTTTGCCTCGCGCTGGCTGATCCCGCGTCTTGGCCACTTCAACGCGGCTCACCCGGAAATCGAGCTGTCCGTCAGTCCCGGTGAGTACATCTCCGATTTTTACAAGGGCGAGGACGACATTGCCATCCGGTACGGCACCGGTGGCTGGCCGGAAGTTGAAGCGGAGTTGCTTTGCCCGGCAAAGATTTTTCCCGTTTGCGCGCCACAGGTCATTGCCGATGATCCGCCGGACAAACCCGATGACCTTTCCCGCTTCACGCTGCTGCACGAGAACTCGCGGCAATGGTGGGCCGACTGGCTGCGCGCGGCCGGCGGCAAGGACCCGGATCTTGCCTGGCACGGGCCGCTGTTCCAGAACTACCTGGCCATTCAGGCGGCGGAGGCCGGCCAGGGCTTTGCGCTGGCCGATCAGCTCAACGCCACCGATGCACTGGCGGCGGGTACGCTGGTGCGGCCCTTCGACTTCATCCAGCAGGAAGACGAAGGATACTGGCTGGTCTGGGGCAAGGGCCTGAAGCTCAACGCAGCCGGGCTTGCTTTCCGCCAATGGTTGGTGAAGGAAATCCGCAAGACGCAGACCCAGTTCGAGAAGCTGAGCAAGACCACGAAGCCCGCCAGACCATGAGCAAGCCGAAATACGACTGCAGCAAGTGCCCCGGTTATTGCTGCTCCTACCCCGTGATCCAGGTGACCAAGCGGGACGCCATGCGCATTGCCAAGCACTTCGGCCTTTCGCTGGAGAAGGCAGAACGGCGCTTCTTCCATGCCGACCACGGCTACAAGCGGCTTCTGAACCGCCAGCCAGATGAACACTTCGGGCGCATCTGCCAGTTCTTCGACACGGATGAGCGCAACTGCACCATTTACGAAGCGCGACCGGCCGCCTGCCGCGACTACCCGGGCAACACCTGCGGTTACTGGGACTTCCTGCAGTTTGAACGCGCCGGACAGAAGGATGACGAGTACGTCTCGACCACCTGGCACAACGAGGATTGAGTTTGATCTGGCGCAGGGCGATGTTTGATTGAGCACGCGTATTATGCATTCAGCGTTCACAGGAGATACCGCAAATGTTACGCTCGATTAAAGCACTGTTGCCCGCACTCGCCGCCCTGGCGCTGACCCTAGTTGCTGCCCAGCCAGCCCAGACCGCGGGTTTGGCCGACACTGTCATCGCCGAAGCCCGCAAGGCCTGCGAAGGCTTCCAGAACGGCAAATTCCACCCCGGCGATGCCGTTCAGCAAATAGACCTCGACGGCAACGGCACCCACGACACCGTAGTCGACGAGAGCAAGTTTGCCTGCTCCTCCGCCGCCTCCATGTATTGTGGCACCGGCGGCTGCATGCTCCACACCATTGTCGGCAATAAAAAGCGCGCGTTCCAGGTTGAAGGCTGGCGGATGATCAACTGGGACGGCCGGTCCATCCTGCTGCTGGCTCGCGACGGCGGCTGGTGCGGTGGCGCAGGTGCACAACTGTGCTTCCAAGCCATCTACTGGAGTATGGGTGACATGCTCACCATGGGCGACAAGGGCGAATAGGTCGGCCAGACCTCAGTCCAGATAGGCTTCGGCGCGGATGTCAGCGCGCTCATAGTGGAGAAGCAACATGCGGCCATAGGTTGATTGCACCGCTACGGCGTGGCGACCATGCCGGGCTCCTCGACATAGGAGAGCCTTCCAGATTGAGTTGACGTTGAATGTCTATTGGTGGCGAGACTGCCGCGTTTGGCAATGGGAAAGTGACGAGTGGCGGATCGTGAACCGGGTGGAGAGTAGCGGATGGCGCTGCATCTCTTTAAACGTCATTCCGGCGATCGCCGGAATCAATGCCTCGCCGTCTACGCAAGTCTTGCCGCATGGACCTCGATTTGCATCGGAGTGACGGGTGCGGGTGATGTTGTCGACAACAAAGAGCTTTTTCAGTTGTGTCCCGGCATTGTGCCGGGACCCAGACTGGGCCCCGGAATGCATCCGGGGCACAAGCAAGGGCCCCTACCCCATCGCCTCAAGCCGGCCCAGGGCGTCCTTGACCTGCGATACGCGCTGGGACAGTTCCTCGCGGCGTTCCTTCGCTTCCTCGATCACCTCCGGCGGGGCCTTGGCCACGAAGCCGGGGTTGTTCAGCCGGCCTTCGATGGACGCGATGTCCTTGGCCGTCTTGTCCAGCTCCTTGTTGAGGCGCGCCTTCTCGGCCGCGAAGTCGATGACGCCGGCCAGCGGCAGCGCGATGACCGCCTCGTCCAGCACGATCTGGGCCGAGCCTTCCGGCACCGCATCCGCCGTGGTGAGGCTTTCCAACCGGGCAAGGCGCGAAATCTCGGTGACCCAACGGTTGGCGCGTTCAGCGGACTCATCCGACGGGTGCGCCAGCACGCACGGGATCTTCGCACCCGCCGGCACGTTCATCTCGGAGCGCACCGAGCGGACTTCGGTGATCATGCGGATCACCCATTCCATTTCCTGCGCGGCGGTCTCGTCGCCCAGCCCTTCGTAGGTGGGCCACGCAGCGGTCACGAGCATGGTGTCACGCCCCTGCTCTCCGGCCGTCTTCTGCCACAGCTCTTCGGTGATGTAAGGCATGAACGGGTGCAGCAGGATGTAGGCCTGATCGAGCACCCACGCGGTCATGGCGCGGGTCTCGGCCTTTGCGTCTTCGTCGTCACCATTGAGGATGGGCTTGGACAGCTCGACATACCAGTCGCAGAAGGTGTGCCAGGTGAAGCTGTAGAGCGCGCCTGCCGCCTCGTTGTAGCGGTGCTCCTCAATGGCGCTGGTGACGGCATCGCGGGTTTTCGAAACCTCGCCGGCAATCCAGCGGTTGAGGCGGACTTGTGCCGATGCCGGGTCGAAGCCGTCGACGCGGGCAGCGCCGTTCATCTCGGCAAAGCGCGCGGCGTTCCACAGCTTGGTGCCGAAATTGCGGTAGCCCTCGACGCGGCTGGTGGCCAGCTTGATGTCGCGGCCTTGCGCGGCCATGGCAGCAAGGGTGAAGCGCAGCGCATCCGCGCCGAACTGGTCGATCAGCTCGAGCGGGTCGATGACGTTGCCCTTGGACTTCGACATCTTCTGCCCCTTCTCGTCGCGGACAAGGGCATGGATGTAGACGGTATCGAACGGCACCTGGGGTGAGCCGTCCGGCTTCTTCATGAAGTGCATGCCCATCATCATCATGCGGGCGACCCAGAAGAAGATGATGTCGAAGCCGGTGACCAGCACGTTGGTCGGGTAATAACGCTTGAGCTCGTGCGTCTCCTCCGGCCAGCCGAGCGTGGAAAACGGCCACAGGGCGGACGAGAACCAGGTGTCGAGCACGTCCTCGTCGCGGGTGAGTTTTACGCGCTGGCCATAGTGTTCCTCGGCCATCTCCTCGGCGAGCGCCTCGGTTTCGGCAACGAACACCTCGCCATCCTCGCCGTACCAGGCAGGGATCTGGTGGCCCCACCACAGCTGGCGCGAGATGCACCAGGGCTGGATGTTGCGCATCCACTCGAAGTAGGTCTACTCCCACTGTTTCGGCACGAACACCGTGTCGCCGTTTTCAACCGCGGCGATGGCGGGCTTCGCCAGCTCAGCGGCGTTGGCGAACCACTGGTCGGTGAGCATCGGCTCGATGATGACCTTGGAGCGGTCTCCGAACGGCTGCATGATCTTCTTGTCCTCGACCATGATCATGAGGCCTTCGGCGTCGATGTCCTCGACAACCCGTTTGCGGGCCTCGAAGCGGTCGAGCCCGCGATATTCGTCCGGCACCAGGTTGATGGCGTCGACCTCGCGCGCGTCCGGCGTGCCGCCGCGCTTGACGATCTCCATGGCCTTGGCGGCAGCTTCGGCGTAGGGCTCTCCGTCATCGCGCATGGCGGCCTTCACGTCC
>JAWVYF010000098.1:0-9810 GCA_033722845.1 Anderseniella sp.
CAGCCCGATAAGGGCGACCTTGTTGAATGGTTCAAAAGCCATGCGCACTCACGATCCCTGGTCCATGAACTCCTGCAGGGCCTCGATAAGCGCCTGACAACCATCTGCATCGCCAATCGAAATGCGCAAGGCTTGCGGCAAGCCGTAAGCATCCATCCGGCGCAC
Source organism: Anderseniella sp. (assembly GCA_033722845.1). GTDB lineage: Bacteria > Pseudomonadota > Alphaproteobacteria > Rhizobiales > Aestuariivirgaceae > Anderseniella. The sequence goes on from JAWVYF010000098.1 coordinate 166, forward strand.
CACGATATTTCGTGCGCTCAGAAAGGCGTCTGCATTCGCCGCCGATTTGCCACCTTCTACGTCAAAATCAACCAGCACGAAATTGCCAACGCTGGGCGTCACTTTCAGGCCAATAGCCTGCAGCGCAGCTGTTACCTTCGGCAGCCACTCGTCATTGTGCTCAACCGCGCGCGCCAGGTGTCCAGTGTCCTGAACCGCAGCAACGCCAGCCGCAATAGAAGGCATCGCCACGTTGAACGGTCCGCGGATACGGTTGAGCACATCAGCCACGTTGGGCGGACAGTAGGCCCAGCCCAGCCGCAACCCGGCCAGCCCGTATGCCTTGGAAAACGTCCGTGTCATCACCACGTTGCGCGACTGCGACACCAGCTCGATGCCGGACTCGTAGTCATTGCGGCTGACATACTCTGCATAGGCTGCATCCAGCACCAGCAGGCAGTCCTTCGGTAAACCAGCATGCAAGCGCTTGACCTCATCAAAGCGCACATAGGTACCGGTGGGATTGTTCGGGTTGGCCAGAAACACCATACGGGTACGCGCAGTCACTGCGTTGAGTATTGCATCCACATCGGCCGTCAGGTTGGTTTCGGGCACCACCACGGGCGTTGCCCCGTTGGCCTTGATGACAATCGGATAGACCAGGAACCCGTGCTCGGTATAGATCGCTTCATCGCCCGGCTGCAGGAACCCGGCCGCCAGCAAGCTGAGCAACTCGTCCGAGCCAGCCCCGCACACGATGTTGGCCGGATTGATGCCGTGCAGCTGGGCCAGCGCATCACGCAGTTCCGTTGCACCGCCGTCGGGATAGAGATGCAGGTTCGCTGCACACGAAACATAAGCCTCCCGGGCCTTTGCACTCGGGCCAAGTGGTGACTCGTTGGACGACAGCTTGTGAACCTTGCCAGCCCCCTTGGCACCGGACTTACCCGGCACGTAGGCGGCAATATCCATCACGCCGTCGCGCGGGCGCGGCATCTGTTGCGATCGATCACTCATTCGTCACTCATCTCCATGGCGGTCGGATAGCGTCCCACCACTTTCAACGCAAGTCCGGCATTGCCCTTCAAACCAACCAGCGGCTGCTCACTGGAACTCAGATAGCCCGGAACTGCAGTGAAGTGCAGATCATCATTGATCTTCATCGTCCACACAGGCTTGGGCACGAAGTCACGCGGCAGCTTGCCAGTGGTAGCAACCAGCGTCTCGTCCTCGCCGGTTCGTTCTGAAATGGAATAGCCAAGCACCGCAAGCGAGCGCGACGGCTTGTCCGACTGGGCGGGAAGAACCGCGATCACCCTGGGCCGCTCACTCTCGGGCCGGGCCTTGATCTGCTCGTACCAGTCACTTTTCATCGGCACGATAGCCAGTTTGGGTTCAGCCGGTGCCAGCGCCTCAAGACAGCCTTTCAGCGACCGCATCTTTTCCACCGGCATCATGGCGGCAAACAGCTCAATCGCTTCGCGGTAGCGCGCATCGTTGAGCACGTCGGCAGGCGTGACAATGCGTACATCGGCCTGCATCATGGTGGAGGCAGAGATAATGGTCCGCCAGATGCGCTCGACAATACCTGCCGGCAGCTTGCCGCCGGCCTGCGCCTGCAACGTACGCAAAATGATTGCCTCGCGGCCCGGCCGGTAGGGAATGCCCGATTGCGGCGACGCAGCCTTGGCCAGACGCACCTGCTCACTGGCCGCAAAGCGTGCGCAAAGCAGCTCGATCATCTGCTTGTCTATCCGGTCAATTTCCTGCCTGATAAGGTCAAGATCCGGTGCCGTTCTGGCTGGTTTGTCCATCGGTGGCGGGCGGCCTGTTTATTGTCGTTACCTTCGGCGAACATGAGCACTGAGCCCCTTGTCGCGCCTTTGAGGAATTCTCCCCAGACCGCAACTTCTAGAGTTGCGGCCATCAAAAATCAAAGAAAACAAATGCAATCAGAATGGCCGCAGCATGGCCTCACGACGGCAGGTCCACGGCATCCCTTGCCGGTTGCGGCAATATGTTGGGGCTCAGTGCGGGCACCAGCCGCCGGCTCTTCTGTTTGGTGCCCGACACAGCATAGACCTGCTTCACCGCCTCCACCATGATCAGACCGGAAAAACCCGGCCCGGTCCATGACCCCGCCCGCTCAAGCAGGGTCGCGCTCTTGACCATGAACCGGCGTTGCGAGGGCGGCATGAACAACAGCGCGCTCCAACCGGATGGCGAAAACTGCGCATTGCGAAGCAGCGTTGTAAGCTGGCTGCGCGAAAATGGCCGGCCATGACCAAACGGCGTGGTGTCAAACCGGGCCCACAAGCCGCGCCGGTTTGGCACAATGAACATGGCCCGGCCTTGCGGCGCCAGTACCCGCCACAATTCACGCAACATGTCCGGCAGTTGATCGGTAAGCTCAAGCCCATGAACCACAAGCGCGAAGTCGATACTGGCATCGGGCAGCGGCAAACACGCTTCATCTACCAGCACAGATCGGCTGCCACCACTGGCAGGCCAGTGGGTGACCCCCTGCCTTGCCGGCATCATGGCCATGGCCGAAACCGGTTTGTCACCAAACATGTCCAGGTAGGGGGTGGCATAGCCAAGCCCGAGTATCTGCGAGCCTCGCAATCCATGGAGCCGCCCACGCAACCGGTGCACGATAATGCGCCGCGTTGCCTGGCCGAGCCGGCTGGCGTAGAACTCTCTCAGGTCGACAACATCCATGACGAAACAAATTCTAGCTGATGAGCGGCGCAGACAACAGCCGCGCCATTGAAACCGAAGTCAGCACTATGCCACGCACACGATACGATGAGGTAAACAGTGAGCACACTTCAGTACCATCTCTTTCCTGCCCTGAATGACAATTACGGCGTGCTGGTGCACTGCCCGGACAGTGGCGCGACCGCATCAATCGATGCACCGGAGGCAGCCGCCGTCGAAAAGGCACTTGCCGATACTGGCTGGAAGCTCACCCATATTCTGATCACCCACCATCATCACGATCATGTTGGCGGGGTTGAGGAGTTGAAGCAGAAGTGGGGCTGCGAGGTGATCGGCAGTGCAGAAGAACCCCACGGCCTGCCGGGCCTGACCGGCACGGTGACGCCAGGCGGAACTTACGATTTCGCCGGACATATTGCGCAAATCATTCACACGCCCGGACACACATTGGGCCACATCACCTGGCACTTTGCTGATGACGGTGTTGCCTTTGCCGGCGACACTCTGTTCACGCTTGGCTGCGGCCGGGTGTTCGAAGGCACCATGGAGCAGATGTGGGCCTCGATGCAGAAGCTGGCCAAGCTGCCGCCGGAAACAACAGTTTATTGCGGCCACGAATACACCTTGTCCAATGGCAGGTTTGCCGTCACAGCCGAGCCCGACAACCAGGCCCTCAAGCAGCGCATGATCGAGATCGAGCAGCTGCGAGAGGCCGGCAAGCCAACTGTTCCCACGACCATTGCGCAGGAGCTGGAAACCAATCCCTTCCTGCGGGCTGAGACTGCACAGCGGTTTGCCGAGATCCGCACCGCCAAGGACAACTTCTGATAGCCGGGTGAAGCGCGTGTCCACTGCTGCCGAGATCATCCAACGACTTGGCCTGACGCCTCACCCGGAAGGCGGCCACTATCGTGAAACCTGGCGCGCACCCGCTCAGTCCGGTGAGCGCAGCAGTGGCACGGCCATCTACTATCTGCTGAGCGCAGGCGAACGCAGCCACTGGCACAAGGTCGATGCAGCAGAAATCTGGCACTGGTACGCCGGTGCCCCGCTCGAACTGAGCCTGTCACCCGATGCGTGTGGGGTCACAATCCACCAACTTGGCAATCAGCTGGAAAACGGGCAGTTGCCACAAGTCATCGTGCCGGCCGATTGCTGGCAAAGTGCTGCAAGTCTTGGAGAATGGTCACTGGTTGGCTGTACCGTTTCGCCGGGTTTCGACTTCGACGGCTTCACGATGGCGCCAGCTGGCTGGCGACCGGGCACTGCATGAGCGGTCAGGCCACCAGCAGGTAGATGTATCCGATATAGGCCGCAAGAAACGCATAGCCCACGCGCTTGCCGAACCGTTTCACCACAACAGCGAGGAAGAACAGGATCAGCGAAACGCCGATCATCAACGGAATGTCGATCTGCACCATGTGCTGAGTCACCGGGATCGGCTTGATCAGCGCCGTGATGCCTGCGATGCCCAGAATGTTATAAACGTTCGAGCCCAGCACGTTGCCAAGTGCGATATCCGAGTGTTTCCGGATGGCTGCCATGACAGATGTTGCAAGCTCTGGCAGCGATGTGCCGACCGATACCAGCGTCAGACCGATGACCTCATCACTGACGTTGAATGTCTTGGCGAGCACGATCGCATTGTCGACCAGCAGTTTGCCGCCGCCCACCACTGCCAGAATACCGCCGGCCACCATGACAAGGTCGAACCATACCGACTTGGAGGGAACCGGCAGGTCATCATCGTCTTCATCGTCTTCTTTGGCCCCGCCATTCTGCTTCCTGTCGCTGTAAATCAGATAGGTCAGATAGGTGGCCAGCAGGATGACGAACAGGAGGCCGCCGGAAAAGGAAAGCACACCGCCCCATACGGCAATGAGCAGCAGGGCAGCTGTGGCCACCATGGTCACCCCGTCGCGATAGACAGCGTGCTTGGAAACAATGACCGGATAGATGATGGCGCCTGCCCCGAGAATGAGCAGGATGTTGGCAATGTTGGATCCAACGACGTTTCCCATGGCGATGCCGGGAGCCCCGGCCATTGCGGCCTGAACCGAGGCGACGAGTTCTGGCACCGAAGTACCAAAGCCAACGATCACGATGCCGACAACCAGATGAGACAGGCCGAAGCGCAAGGCAAGCGCACCTGCGCCACGCACAAGGTACTCGCCGCCGCCCAGCAGGAGTATGAACCCCGCCAGCAAACTCAATGTCGTGATCAACAAAGCCCCTGCACCTTCAAACTGATTTCATGAAGACCGCTATTTAGGGGTGTTCATGCACAAAAGAAAGGGGCAGGGCGACCAACCGATCGTCCTGCCCTTCAGATATGCCACCAGCCTGTGCCCCAAGCACAGGCCAACAAGGCTAGATCATGTATTGGCCGCCATTGGCCGAGATCGTTGAGCCGGTGATGAAGCCGGCATCATCCGACACCAGGAACAACACGCACTTTGCAATCTCTTCCGGCTCGCCCAGGCGTCCGACAGGAATGTGCGGCAAGATGGCCTTCTCGAGCACTTCCGGTGCAATCGCCTTCACCATTTCGGTACCAATGTAGCCAGGGCAGATGGCGTTGACCGTTATGCCTTTCTTGGCACCTTCCTGCGCCAGCGCCTTGACGAAACCGATGTCGCCGGCCTTGGCGGCAGAGTAGTTCGCCTGGCCCATCTGGCCTTTCTGGCCGTTAATCGACGAGATGCAGACAACCCGGCCGAAACCACGCTCGCGCATGCCTTCCCAAACCGGACGGGTCATGTTGAACAGCGAGTTCAGGTTGGTGTTGATCACCGCGTTCCAATGATCCGGCGTCATCTTGTGGAACATGGCGTCACGAGTGATGCCGGCATTGTTGATCAGGATGTCCACCGGACCAAAGTCGTTCTCGATCTTCTTGAGAGCGGTTTCGCAGGCTTCATAACTGCCGACGTCCCACTTCATTACCTCGATACCGGTCTCGGCCTTGAACTTGTTGGCCGCCTCATCGTTGCCGGCATAACTGGCGACGACTTTGTACCCGGCATCCTTCAGTGCGGTGGCAATGGCGGCACCAATTCCGCGCGTACCGCCGGTGACGACTGCAATTCGTGACATGAGGTTTTCTCCCTGTTGGATTGTCCGCTTGTTGTCTTGTCAGGATCAGTCCCGCTCTACGCACATGGCAACGCCCATGCCACCACCAATGCACAAGGTGGCGAGCCCCTTCTTCGCATCCCGCTTCTGCATTTCATGCAGCAGGGTCACGAATACGCGGCAGCCCGATGCACCGATCGGGTGACCAATGGCGATGGCACCACCGTTCACGTTGACGATGTCCGGGTTCCAGCCCATGTCGGAATTGACCGCGCAGGCCTGGGCAGCGAAGGCTTCGTTGGCTTCCACGAGGTCGAGATCCTCGACCTTCCAGCCTGCCTTCTTCAGTGCTGCCCGCGATGCGGGGATGGGACCTGTGCCCATGATCGCCGGATCAACACCGGCATTGGCCCAGGACACAATGCGGGCGAGTGGCTTGAGACCACGCTTTTCTGCCTCGGCTGCGCTCATCAGGATAACCGCTGCAGCACCATCGTTGATGCCCGAAGCGTTGCCGGCCGTAACCGTGCCTTCCTTGTCGAAGGCCGGACGCAACTTGCCGACGGAGTCCATCGTGACACCGTGCTTGATATACTCGTCGTCCTCAACAACCACATCGCCCTTGCGGGTCTTTATGGTGACAGGAGCGATTTCATCCTTGAACTTGCCAGCCTTCTGGGCTGCCTCGGCCTTGTTCTGGGACGCCACGGCAAACTGGTCCTGCTGCTCGCGGGTGATCTGCCACTGCTTGGCCACGTTCTCGGCCGTGGTGCCCATATGGTAGCCGTTGAAGGCATCCCAAAGACCGTCCTTGATCATCGTGTCGATCATCTTCATATCGCCCATCTTCACGCCGTCGCGAAGGTGAGCCACGTGCGGGGCCTGGCTCATCGACTCCTGACCGCCCGCCGCCACGATGTTTGCATCGCCGTTGGCGATCTGCTGCATGCCCAGAGCGACCGCGCGCAGGCCCGAGCCGCACAGCTGGTTCATGCCCCAGGCCGGGCTTTCCACCGGAATACCGGCATTGACCGATGCCTGCCGGGCCGGGTTTTGACCACCGCCGGCCGTCAGGATCTGTCCGAGGATCACTTCGTCGATGTCCTTGCCTTCAAGACCGGCACGCTCCATCGCCGCCTTGAGGGCAACGGTGCCGAGCTCCGAGGCTGGAACCTTGCTCAATGCGCCGTTGAACGCACCGACCGGTGTGCGGGCAGCAGAAACGATGACAACGGAATTTTCAGAACCAGGCATGTGTGGGCCTCCATTTGACAAGATGATCTTTACACTTCACTTAGCACAGCAGTAGGTCTGGTGCATTGCACAAATAGTCGTGCTGCCTCACAGCAGCCCGGCTGGCAAGCTGGCTTTGCAGTTTTCAGCAATCCGGATCATGGAATGCGAGCTTGCTCGACACAAGGCGCCGTAAATGTGTATGCTGCATTGCATAATTGTCTCGCAAGTGCGGTAAGGGTAAGCAGCGTGTCGAAGCAGCAGTCCGGGAATGACCAACCTGTCGTCATCAAAAAGTACGCCAACCGGCGGCTCTACAATACGGCCAGCTCTGCTTATGTCACGCTCGACGATCTCTCGCTGATGGTAAAGGACGGCGTTGACTTTGTCGTGCAGGACGCCAAGACCGGCGAGAACATTACCCGCCAGGTGCTGACCCAGATCATCTTCGAGGAAGAAGCCAAGGGGCAAAACCTGCTTCCCGTGGACTTCCTGCGCCAATTGATCCGCTTTTACGGCGACAGCATGCAGGCATTTGTGCCCAGTTATCTGCAGTTTTCGATGGAAAACCTGACCCGCGAGCACGAACGCCTGCGCGAACAGATGATGGGGCCTGCCGGTTCTGAGATGCTGAAGACCATGGAAGACCAGGCGCGCCAGAACATGGTGATGTTCCAGGATGCCATGCGCATGTTCAACCCGTTCATGCCAGGTCAGACCGCAGGGCCAGCAAAGAGCGAGCCAAAAGACACGTCCGGAGAAACAACAGGTGCGGCGGAACCTGCCGGAAACGACCACCAGGACCTTGAGGATCTTCGCGCCCAGATTCGCACCATGCAGTCGCAGATCGAAAAACTTGCCGGCAAACCCTGATCAAACTCGATCAGGTTACACCTGGACTCAACCCGAAGGTTTCCTCACATTCCGGAAAACTGACCCTAGATTGAGTCCAGCTTGCTCAGGGCGGACTTGAGCAGGTCAAATCCATCGGGTTGCGGGCCACTGGCAGGTTCGGTCCTGGCTTCAGACGGCTCGCTTTCGACAGGTTCGCCAGCCTCAGCCTCCAACTCGCCTTCAGGTGCAATCATCGAAGGTTCATCATGCCCGGCTGCCGGCGGTGACGCTGATGCAACCGGCACAATTTCTTCTGCCGCGGCATCAATTGGTGAAAGCGTCAGATTGAAGTGGTCCGGCGAGGCTTTCCCGAACAGGTAGCCTTGCAGATAGTCGACCCCCATCTCGGCAAGAATGCTGGCATCAGCCTGCGACTCGATACGTTCGCCAATGACCTCGGCCCCCGCCCGGCGGGCAAACTCCACGGCAGCCCGCAAAAGCTGCAGATCATCGGGCCGTTCAGAAATGCCCGCGCAGATCGATCCGTCGATCTTTACATAGTCGACCTGCTTCAGCACGCTGATTGAAAGGCCTTCGCGCAGATATCCGGTGACGGCAATCGCGCAACCAAGTTCACGCAGCCGCCTGATGGCAGCATACTCGGCACTGCCATCGCGCATGATGGCACTGTGGCTGATCTCCACGCAGACCCGCTTGGCAGCCTCACCGGCCTCGGCAACAATGCTCAGGATGCGTGACGCTGCATAGCTGTTGCGCAGCGTTGAGTCCGACAGATTGAAGCTGACCTTCGTATCGGCCCGGGCTTCCAGCAGCTTCAGGCTGGTCTGGCACACCATCGCATCGATCATCTGCATGAACCCGAGTTTCTCGGCAATCGGCACCAGGTGCGCCGCCGACAGTATCTCGCCGTCAGCCGATTTCATGCGCAGCAGGCTCTCATACATGACCGGATCGCTGGTCTTCGCCGAGACAATTGGCTGATGCCAGATCGTGAAACGTTCCTCGTTGAGCGCCGTGATGATGTCATTGGCTGCTTTTCGATTTTTGTTATGCTCCGACAACCGCTGCGGTGACGGCTGGTAGACAACGAATGAGGTGTCCGTGCTGCACTCAGCCTGGCTTAGCGCTTCTTCAGCAAGCGAGAAAGCTTCAGCCGGATCGCTCACCGAGGCGGGAACGATAACGCCACCAGCCGTCAGCTCCACCCATACCGGCCCCAGGTTGGTATCGATGACATCATTACGGATGGCGGCCACAAACCTGTCACCGGCCACATGGATCTGTTCGCTCGAGCAATTCTTGAGCAGGATGGCGAACTGCGAAGGTCCGCACCGTCCCAGCATGTCAGCGCCCCGCATTACCGAACGTAGCCGCGCGCCCGTCACGGCAATCGCCTCGTTCACGATGGCCGGTCCATAGGTTTCGCGGATGTCGCCGATGTTGGCCATGGTTGCCACCACGAGCCCGCACGACGCACCATCCTTGTGGGCGACGGCACTCGACAGACCTGCCAGGATTGCAGCCCGGGTTGCCAGACCTGTTTCACCGTCAACCATTCCACCATGGCCCGCGGCACTGTCAGACGGATCGGCTGAACGCCGCAGGATGGCGATCACGTCCTGCAATTCACCTTTTGCATTGTGAACCAGCCTGCCGCGCTCATCGATTACGCTGCGGTTACCGGTTGCCGGATCGATCAGCTCGTACTGCAAGCCGTATTCGATACCATCGCCATCATCGACGTTGGTCGTCTCAAGTACATCTGCTTCATAGCGGTCCCGG
>JAWVYF010000099.1:0-9762 GCA_033722845.1 Anderseniella sp.
ACTCGGGCCAGCCGCGTGACCAGAACGGCCCGGAGATGATGATGCACACCGCACTCCAGAACACGGCCGACAGGGCCAGGATCAGGCCCAACCGGTGAATACCGAGCGTGCCGATGGAGTAGCCGATGGTGTCGCGGAAGAAGGTGTCTTCGCTCTCCGGCGTCTTGACCTTTTCACCACGTGGCGGGTTGGCGGCTGACAGCACCAGACCACCGTGCATGGCCAGGGCCAGCGCATTGGTGAAGAAGAACGTGATCGCCAGCATGTGGGCCGGGTTGTAGTGGAAGTGCAGGTACTGGTAGCCCACGTTGGACACCCAATCGAGGTGGCTGATGATGCCGTACGGGAACCCGTGCCCCCATGCGCCCATCAGGAGCGGGCGGATGATCACCAGGCTGACATAGGCCAGAATGGCGAAGCCGAAGGCAATCGGCACATGATAGCCAATGCCCAGCTTGCGGCAGATCTCGACCTCCCTGAGCGCCCACGAGACGAAGGCTCCAGTGGCACAGATGGTAATGATCTGCCACAAGCCCCCTTCCTTCAGGGGCGCCAGTGCCAGGCCATACTTGAGGTCCGGCGGCGCGATGTTGATCTGCCAGATGTTCCAGGTCGGCCCGATGGCCGCGCCATAGATGATGAGGGCGGTGCCAACGATCGAGAAAAACAGCGTCGTGACACCGAAGAATCCTACGTAGAAGGGTCCGAACCAGAAGTCGAACATGTCGCCGCCGAGAAGCGTGCCTCCGCGGACCCGATATTTCTTTTCAAAACTGAGCATCGCCATTGCGGTGTCCTCCGCTCAGGCGCCGGCATCAGGCCAGGCGCCGAAAAATGCTTGGTTTGTGGACGGGACGGGAAGCGAACCCCAACGCCCCGTCCACATGATGTGGTTGCCTGCCTGAACGGCAGGCGACCTCTTGTTGCCTCAGGCCTTCATGACATCGGTCACGACAGGCTGGGACAGGCTCGAGGTCTGGGCGCCTTCGATCCAGTTGTACTTGTTCGTGCTCAGCAAAATGAAATGAATCAGAATTGCCAGCGAGAACAGGAACACTGCTAACGCCACCATTGCCCGACGAGGGTCGAACAGAAGCCAGACTTTCCACATGGTCTCTTTTCTCCTAGTTTGGTGCCGGGTTCATCAGAACCACGGACGCCACATCCAGACGAGGATATGGGCAACCACCGCGATTGCGGTGAAACCCAAGAATCCCTGCATAAAGAGCCGGTGGACTTCCTGAGCCTCCGCGTGGGTCAACCCCGACGGAGTTCCACTATGTTCAGGCATGGTATGCCCTCCACAGGTTGGCCTTTCGGCCGTTACCGCACCCACCCCGTGCGGCTGGGGTTCGCCGTTAGCCGGCCGAAGCCGGGTTCACGACATCTTCGGCAACCCTCTGGTCACCGAAACCTGTAACTGCGCTTGCGCCTACATGAAGGCGAACGGCAGTGATTTGCTTGCTGCGGCCCTGGCCTCGCCAAGAATTGAGCGCTCGACGCCGGCAGGATCGAGGTTGGGGCGCCAGCGAGATGGCACAAGGCGATGCGCCGCGGCCGAAACGAGGTAGAAGCCGAACACCGCGAGATAGAGCGCCCGGTATTCCAGATTGTCGCTCTTGCGGCGGTAGCCGCTGCGCAGTCCGGCATCATCGATGTGAGTGCTCATGGTTCTTTCTCCCTATGCTGCGTTGCCCAAACGGGCAGCGACCGAAGCGACGTGCTCCGGTGAAACAGTCGAATTTCCGTTGTCGCGAGCGTGCCGCTCGGCGGCGTCGCGCAGGCGCTTTGCTGCTGAAATGCGCACCAGAACCGGCTCCTGCTCGACCAGCCTGTCGAGCGCGACTCGCGCATCGTCCGACCAGCCGAGCTGGGCGTTTAGACGGGCCGGTGTGGCGTCGACCTGATCGAGGTCCTTGGCCAGTGGCAGAATGTTGAACAGCGCATCGAACAACCCGTTGCAGACCTCCTGCACCAGATAGGTTGCGCCGGAGTAGCCCATGAACGGTGTGCCGGTGTGCCGGCGAATGACCGCGCCGGGGAACGAGGCCGGCACGTAGACCGCGCGGCAGCCGGCTTCGGCCATGTACATGCGCTCATTGTAGGAGCCGAACATGATGAGCGGCGGCGTCTTGGCGATGGCGTCCTGCACTGCCTGGTTGTCCGGCTTGACGCCGGCCCGGCGGGCGAACGCAAACGTGCACGGCAGGCCCATCTCGGTTTCGAGGAAGTTGCGCACGCCTCGGGCATAGGTCTCGTTGGCCACGATGGCGAAGCTGGCGGTGCCGAAGAAGTCCTGCGTGACCGAGCGCCACAAGTCCCACAGCGGCTTGATGGTGGTGTGCTTTTCACGCTCGATGAACGGCTCGGGGTCAATGCCCAGCAGCTCGCCCAGTGTACGCAGGAACTTGGTCGTCGAATGCAGACCAACAGGGGCCTGCAGATACGGCTTGTCGAGCGCCTCGCACAGCGCGCGGCCAAACTCCCGGTACATGCAGATGTTGACGTCGGCATCGACCAGGCGTGGAATGTCGGCCAGGTGCGAGCCCAATGGCATTACCAGGTTGACCTCGGCACCGATGCCTTCCACCAGACGGCGGATCTCGGCCAGATCAGACGGCATGTTGAACATGCCGTAGCTGGGGCCAATGATGTTGACGCGCGGCTTGTCGCTATCCTTGCGCGGCTTTGCCTTGGGCATCTTGCCCTTCTTCGCGCCGAACTCGTTCCACAGCCACAACAGCGCCCGGTTGGCTGACTGCCACTGGTCTTCGTCGATGGTGCGCGGCAGGAAGCGCTTGATATTGGTGCCTTCCGGCGTCACGCCGCCACCGATCATCTCGGCGATCGAGCCCGTTACGACGACGCTTGGCAGCGATGGATCGAGTGTTGCATGGGCGCGCTTCATCGCGCCCTCGGTGCCGTGCTGGCCCAGCTCTTCTTCGGCGAGGCCTGTAACCACGACCGGCAGTTCGTGCGGCGGCAGCGCGTCGGTATAATGAAGCACTGCCGTTACCGGCAGGTTCTCGCAGCCGACCGGGCCATCAATGATGACCTGCAGGCCCTTCACCGCCGTGAAGACATAGGCCGCGCCCCAATAGCCGCCGGCACGATCAAGGTCTGCAATCAGCATCCTATCGCTCCTTTCACGGCTTTTTCCGGCTGGGCGGATTTGGCGTACTTGCGGGCAAAGTCGGAGCGGTCCTGCGGCACGTCTTCCCAGATGCCGGCAGCGCCGTCGCGGCCCACACCTTCAAAGAAGTCAGTCAGCTCATCGAACCGCGCCTTGTTGGCGATTGCCGCGTTGACCACCTGCACCAGAGACCCGGCACCTGCTGCGCCCATCAGCGGGCGCGCGGAAATGAGGTTGGTGAAGTAGAGAGCCGGAATGGCGCGCTGCTTGGCATCCTGGACCAGCGGCGTGGTGCCGATGGCAAGGTCAGGCCTTGCGTCGTGCATGGCGGCGAGGTCCTGCTCAAGCGATGCGCGGAACTGGACGTGCACACCCCTGGCGGCAAGCCACTCGCGGTCGGTTTCGGAGAAGCGTGACTTTGCACACGCCGTGCCGACATAAGGCACCTCGGCACCAGCCTCGATGAGAAGGCGCGCTACCAGCAGCTCGGAACCCTCATAGCCCGACACCGTGATGCGGCCCTTGATGGGCTTGCCCGACAGCGCACCGGTGACAGCGGGAAGTGCTGCCTGCTTGGCGGCGTCGATCTGCTTTTCGCTGACATTTGCAATCTTGCCGATCGCCTCGAGCCAGCTGGCTGTTCCGTCGATACCGACAGGGGCAGACCCGGTGATGGGGCGGCCTGCCGCTTCAAACTCGCGGAACGATGCAGTGTAGAACGGATGGATGGCGGCAACGGCAGCACAGTCGAGCGCGGAATAAAGCTCGCGCCATTCGCGCGTCGGCACGACCGGACCGGCGGCCAGGCCCATGGGCTCCAGCAGGTTGCCAATGGTGACCGGATCGACCGGGAACATTTCGCCCACCAGCGTGACCGCCGGCTTGCCGGCATCCCTTGCCTGGCGCGGCGCGGTTACCGGACCCTGCTCGATTTCCTCGCGGGCGTATTTAAGCATGGCACCGGCCAGCACGTCCTTGGCTTCGGCATGGGTCGGCACGCCGAAACCGGGCACATCGATGCCAACGATGCGCACACCGTTGATCTCTTTCGGCAGCAGCCTGAGCGGTACGCCGGAGGCCGTCGGCACACACAGGTTGGTCACGATGACGGTGTCATACTTTTCCGGGTCGGCCAGTTGATGAACAGCATCGCGGATGTCTTCGAACAGCTTGCCCGTCACCAAGGTTTCAGAGTTGAACGGCACGTATCCGACGGTGCGCTTGGCACCATAGAAGTGCGAGGTGAAGGTAAGGCCATAAACGCAGCAGGCAGACCCCGACAACACGGTTGCCGTGCGGCGCATGCGAAGCCCCACGCGCAAGGACCCGAATGCCGGGCACATGGACTGCGGCTGGTCATGCGGACCGGTGGGATAATCCTCGGCGAACTGCTCCAGCAATTCGGACTTGCCCGCCTTCTCGGCGGCCGCGCGCATGGTGTCCTTGCCTGCATGACACCCATCCGCCGCAGCCCCCTCGCCCGCCGGGGCCGGCGCAGGTGCCGAACAGCCCATGCCACCTTCCGGCTGGCCGTCATTCAGCATCGGTACGTCAGCGGCGTCGTCGTAGCGCACTTCCGTTGCCTTGCCGGGCTTTATGTTGGCGGGTTTGTTCATGGCAGTTTCAGTCAGTGTCCTCAGGCGTTGTCGTAAATCACTTCGAGTGACGGCTTCTCGTGCACCTCGCCGCCGCACATGTCGGCCATGGAGGCAGGCTCAAGCACCACGCCCGCACCCGTCGTTTCAGCGGAGAAGAGGTTCAGCAGACCGTCCTGGTCGAGCGGCTCGGGGTGTTTCGGCGGGGCATCGGCAACCTGGGTCGCCAGTTGCTCGAACAGCGGACCCCACTCGCCATCAGGCTTGCCGACGATCTGGTAATTGGCAGACTTGCGACGGATGTCCTCGTTTGCCGGAATCGCCGACAGGACCGGGATGCCAACCGCATCGGCAAAGGCCTGTGCCTCGCCGGTACCATCGTCCTTGTTGATGACCATGCCGGCCACGCCGACATTGCCGCCCAGCTTGCGGAAATACTGCACCGCCGAGCACACGTTGTTGGCCACATAGAGCGACTGCAGGTCGTTGGAGCCGACCACGATGACCTTCTGGCACATGTCGCGGGCAATCGGCAGGCCGAAGCCGCCGCACACCACGTCGCCCAGGAAGTCCAGCAGCACGTAGTCGAAGCCCCACGAGTGGAAGCCGAGTTTCTCCAGCAGCTCAAAGCCGTGAATGATGCCCCTGCCCCCGCAGCCACGGCCCACTTCCGGTCCGCCAAGTTCCATGGCGAACACGCCATCGCGCTTGAAGCAGACGTCGGAGATGTCGACTTCCTCGCCAGCTTCCTTCTTGCGGGCCGAGGTTTCGATGATCGTCGGGCAGGCCTTGCCGCCAAACAGCAGCGACGTGGTGTCGGACTTCGGATCGCAGCCGATCAGCAGCACGCGCTTGCCCTGCTGGGCCATCATGTAGCTGAGGTTGGCCAGGGTGAAGCTCTTGCCGATGCCGCCCTTGCCATAGATGGCGATGATCTGGGTTTCCTTGGCAGGCTCACCGGTTGGAACCGGATCAGGCTCGACCGCGGCTTCGGCGCGCAGGTTTTGCACCATCTCGTCGGTGGAAGGCGTGATGTCGCGTGCCTTGAACACGTTGACCTTGCTCATGCGGTTTCCCTCCAATCGAGAACCATTTTCAGACAGTCGCCATCGGCAAAGGCTTGCGCATAGGCCTCGCAAGCCTGTTCAGCCGGACGGCGATGAGAGATCAGCCCGTCGAGCGAAAGCCTGCCCGCCTCAACCATCCCCAGCACGGCAGTCATGTCGTGCGGGCTCCATTCGGCGGCGATGCGCAAGCGCACCTCGCGCATGAAGGCAGGCGGAAAGGCGAATGAGATGCGGCTTTCATAGAAGCCGGCCAGCACGATCTCGCCACCACGGGCGAGTTTGCCGACCAGCGTATCGACGATGTCATCAGCGCCGGAAGCGTCGCACACCCGCTCATAGCCCTGGGTGGCATCGTCCTGCGGCGCGACCACCTGATAGCCTTGGGCACCGGAGCGACGGGCTTCAGCGGTTTCCCAAACCATCGGCGCCTCGGCGCCAAGTGCCATTACGATGCGGGCAATGAGGCGGCCCAGGACACCATGGCCGACAACCAGTTGAGGCGGGCCATCTGGCGAGGCTGTGACGGCGTGATGTGCCGTGGCCGCAAGCGCCAGAAGCACAGCGTTTTCGCCAAGATCAGCGTTGACCGGCACCACCTTGGCGCCATCGGCCACCAGCTTGGCAGCAGAACCGCCGAACAGGCCGCGCACGTCAGTGAAGGAATGCGAACCCGGCACGAAAACCCGCTGGCCTTCCACAAGGCCTGTCTCAGCGCCCGCGGCAATCACGCGGCCGGTGCACTCGTAACCGGGAACCAGCGGATAGCCGAGCCCCGGGAACGGCGGCATGCGCCCTGTGTAAAGAAGCTTCTCAGTGCCTGTGCTGATCCCGGTCCAGTCCGTCTCGACAACGATGTCGGTCTGGCCCGGCTCACGCAGCGCAACAGGCGCAACGCGCAGATGCTCCGGTTTGTCCAGGACCACTGCGAGGGTCTTCATATCTGCACCTCGCGTCTCAACACCACTGTCAGCCTTTCTTGCATTACCTGTATGTAACCTTAGATTGACACTTAATAATGTCAATGCAAATTGTCGCATTTGTCTGTTTTTTAGCCACCACCATCAACTCCGTGCACTTACGAGTTGGGTGATGACCGGTTGATTGGTTGCGATGGTGCGCACGCTGGAGAAACCTGCGACCTCCAGCATGGACCCGATCTCGGCGGGCGTTCGTGCCCTGCCCCGGCCCATTGCGAGCAAATAGAAGGCAAAATAGGCATCGCCCACCGCACGCGACTGCGCAATTCCGGCCATCGGTTCGGCGATCAGCAAGGTCTGACCAGGCACCATGGAGCGGTGGATATTGCGCAGCAGCTGCATTGCTTCAGCGTCGTCATGGTCGTGCAAAACTCTCACGAGCGTTACAAGGTCAGCGCCTTGAGGCAGAGAATCGGTGAAGAAGTTCCCGCCATGTGCCTGGAACCGCGGCAACAGGCCCAGCCGCTGCATCCGCTGGGTGGCCCGCTCCGCAACGGCGGGCAGATCAAATACCGAAATCTTGAGGGTCGCCGCCGCGTTGGCAGCAGCCTCGACAAATGCCCCTTCGCCACCGCCGACATCCAGAAGCAGGCGGTGTTTGCCGACCGGATAGACCGCGAGAACCTCTTCAGCGACCATGCGCTGGGACTCGGCCATCAGTTCGCTGTAGTCAGATACTTGAGCCGGTTGCAATCCTGCAGCCTGTTCATCGCCGGAATACGCCCAGTACTGCTCAAGCTGGGTCGGACGCGAGGTGGCCTTGAGCAGTGCAACCGGATCGGCAAGATCGGCATAAAAGGTGGCATTGTGCTCGACCATCGCCCGGATGCCGGGCTCGCCAACGACTGCCGCGCCCAGCCCGCCCAGCCGGTAGCGCCCATCGGCCTGCAGTAGAACCAGATCCACTGCGCCCGCCGCTGAAAGCAGCCGCTGCGTGGCGTCTTCACCCAAGCCAATCAGGGGACCAAGCTGCGCTGGCCGCATCGGCTTTTCCATAAGCCTGTCAAGCACTTGAAGCCGCACACAGGCAAGGAGCGTCTGCGACTTCACAAACCCTGACGCAACATCGAACAGCCTTGCAGACTGACGCCTTGCAATTGGTCTGGTAAGGAAAAACCGCGCCGCCCACTTGCGGAACGAAGGACGCACCACGAGACGGTCCCGCCAGTCGAGAAGGCGGTCGCGAAGCCCGCGCCGGTCAACCTGTGAAGCAGGCAGATCCGCGCGCGTCTCCATATGTTGGGGACGTGTCAGCATCATCAGCCTCAGGCAACAGCCAGCATCAGTTCCTTGGGGATGAACTTCTGGGACTGCTCGGCGATTTCCTGACGAAGCTCGTCACGGCCTTCGCAATCGGGGATGGAGGCCATGGCCTCGCCCACCATACGCTTCAGCCTGGCCTTTGCGCCGTCCATGCCCAGTTGCGCCACTGCACTGGGGCGGCCGTGTGCCACGTCCTGGCCAATCGGCTTGCCGATCTGCTCGACGGTGCACGCCACATCGCGAATGTCGTCTGCAACCTGATAGGCTTCACCGAGGTGTCCGCCCAGTGCACGCCAGGCGGTGCACTCAACACCGGCGGCGGCAGCGCCCGCCTCGGTAGCAGCTGCAAAGAGCGAACCGGTCTTGGCGCGCTGGTAATCGACCAGACCAGTCGTTGGCTCCAACTCCCAGGCCTGTCCGGCGCAGATGCCATTTGGCATGCCAACAGACCCGGACACGATCCGCATGATCTCGGCCACGCGGCGGGGCTCCAGGGTCAGATTGATCTGACGGCCAATCAGTTCGAAGGCCATGACGATCATGGAGTCGCCAGCCAGCACGGCACATGCTTCACCATATGCCTTGTGGACCGCCGGCTTGCCACGGCGGATGTCGGCATCGTCAAAGCACGGCAGATCGTCATGGATGAGAGAGGCACAATGCAGAAGTTCGATGGCGCAAGCCGACGCATCGGTGAGGTCCGGCTTGTCGTCGCCACAGGCTGCCGCAACCGCCAGACACAGGCGCGGCCTTATGCGCGCACCGCCCGGAAACACGGCATGACGGACTGCACCAGCCAGCAAAGGCGGACAATCAGCCGCTGTTCCACGAGCTATCGCAGCTTCAAGAGTTTGCTCAATCCTCGCAATTTCGTCCATGGCGCGTCTCCCGCATTGCTGTACGCACCCTCGCTACTGTACATTTTTATTGTCGTTTTTTATTGTCTAGTTAGATTGACACATTGACGCGCCGGCCGCAATGGCAAAACCGGCGGAACGTCAATCACGAACAACACGTGGAGGGAAAATGAGCGTTCAGGGTCTGACGGGAGCATGTGAGGCGGGGTTTCTGCATCCGCGTGAAGAAGCCGCCAACCCTCCGGCAGTTGCCCGGCCACACAAGCTCGCCCGGGCACAGCCGCTGCCGCCCGGCTCACCATCAGGCACGCGCCCACCTTCGAGCGCCTTTCGCGTTCAAGGCCGTGTTGGTGGCGGACAACCCGGCGAACGGCCCCTCTTCGACCCCGTCATGCCGGACAATGGCTATGTGTGGTGGTATTGCGACGGCCGCAGCGATTGCGGCGAGTACGGGTTCACCATCATCGCCTTCATCGGCTCTGTGTTTTCGCCCTACTACAAGTGGGCAAGACGGTCGCCCGGCGCAGATCCGCGCAATTTTCCGTGTATGCACGTTGTGCTGTACGGCAAGAAGAACCGCTGGGCCATGACCGAGCGGACCGACGCGGCGCTGACGCAATCGCGCGACTGCCTGACGATTGGTGCGAGCTCGATCCGCTGGGAGGGAGACCGCGCCATCATCGACATCGACGAGGTGACGGCACCCTTGCCAAGGCGGGTGCGAGGGCAAATCACGGTGCATTGTGACCATGTCTATGATCGCGCGTCCTATCTGGATGCAAACCGCGAACATCGGTGGTGGCCCATCAACCCGCGTGCGCGCGCCGAGGTGCGGCTCGACAGCCCTGACCTGAACTGGGATGGACATGC
>JAWVYF010000100.1:0-9436 GCA_033722845.1 Anderseniella sp.
ACTGATTGATGACCGCGCCCACCATGAGACGGACAAGGTGTGCAACTGCATTCCGGCAGCCGACAATCCGGAAGTCATCAAGGCAGAAGACGCCACCTGGCTGAAGGATGATGACATCGTCTTCGGCATCACGGTAAACGGGCAGGCGCGTGCCTATCCGCGGCGCATCATGGAAGTTCGCGAGATGGTCAATGACACACTGGGCGGGCGCGATCTGGGCATTCCGTATTGCACCTTGTGCGGTGCTGCGCAGGCCTACTTCACCGACCAGCTGCCCGCAGGTATTGATCGCCCGATCCTGCGTACGTCAGGGCTGCTGATCCGCTCCAACAAGGTCATGTACGACCTCGCGACGTACTCGGTCTTCGACACCTTTACCGGCCGGGCAGTGACCGGCACGCTGGCAGACAAGAAGCTGCACCTCAAGCAGGCGACGGTTGTCACGACTGACTGGGGAAACTGGAAAAGACAGTACCCCGGCACCACCGTGCTCAAGGAAAAATATGCGCTTGGGCGCGACCCCGATTTCCGCAACACCCGCGACGCCAACGGCCCCATTTTCCCGGTTGGCGACGTGGACCCGCGGCTGCCCGTCCATGAAGATATGGTCGGTGCAATCACCGCGTCCGGCCGCCCGGTGGCGTTTCAACGCAGCAAGGCATTGATTGCGCTCCAGGACGGACAGGACATTTCGTTCGAAAACGTGCGCCTTCAACTCGACGGGGGCGGCATTCGCGCCGTTGACGCCGATGGCTCGGACATTGGCAGCCACCAGGCGTTCTGGTTTGCCTGGTCGCAGTTCCATCCCGGTACGGCCCTTTGGCCTGAGTGACGCGAGCCTTGTCAGGCGCAGAAGTTGATGACCCCGCCGGACACATGAACGCGCCGGGCCTGAGAGAGCCTCAATCGAAATAATCGTCGGGCAGGGATTCTTTCACCGGCAGCGGCAGGATCCAGTTGGCCTTGTTCTCCGGTGAGTCGGTTTGCAGGATGAACTCGATGCCGAGCCGGAACGTGTCGCGCCATGCCACGCGGGCCGGACGGCGGTAGCTGTCGCCATCGACCACCAGCAGCAACTCGTCGCCTACATCATCGGCCCACTCGACCTCGACCAGTGCGCCGGTGCGCGACTGGTTGAGCACCAGGCACGGCTCGGTGAAGTTGCCGCACGGGCTGATCAAGGTGCCGAACTGCTTGCAGTCGTAACGCTTGGCCGCCCTTTTGTGTTCCTGCTGTTTCTGATCTCCGAACATTGCCATCAATCCGTTCCCTCCCTCTTCAAGTCATGCGCTGCGTGCTTCAGCCGGTGCAAACACCCAGCCGTCTGCGCTGTCATCCTGATCTGCTGTCAGAAAGCTGACAGCAACCGCTGCCTCGGTGCGCCACACCACGCGGGCCGCGCGGCGTTCCTTCTCGCCGTCTATGAGCAGAACCAGCTGCTGGTCGATGTCGCGCGGCTGCTCTACCAGCAAAAGCGCGCCCGAGCGGGACATGTTTGTGACCACGCAAGCATCCCGCTTGGTGCCATCATGGCTGAGTGCAAAGCCGCTCTTCAGCCCCGTCTGCCGCTGTGCATCGCGACGTTCGCCTTCCTGTCCCAGAATGTCCATGTCGTCCTGCGCCTCTCTCCTGACTGGCCAACTGTTCTGTCCGTACAAAAAGTAGCAGCCGCGTCTAACCGCTATTTTAAGCGGGTCATTCAAATTGAAGGTGAATTTGAAGTGGCATGGCAACGGCCTTCCCCGGTGGGGGTGGGTGTTCCACACCGTGGAAGGGCCAATCGAAAAGTTGTGTGGGACATGCTCGATTTCTCTGGAAAACTGGTATACCAGATGCCACAGTGCAAACGGGGAAACGGATTTCGGGTACAAATCATCGCAGGGGATTGACCAATTATCCCCAAGCGTTCAACTAAAGACCGAAATCAGGCGAGGACGAGGGGATGCTGCAAAAGCTCGGGCTTTTCATAGCGCTGTGCGCGGGCTGGTTGCTTTGGTCGGGGTACTTCAAGCCGCTTCTGCTGGGGCTGGGCCTCGTTTCGGTCGTAGCCTGCGTCTACCTGGCAATGCGCATGCGCAAGACCGACGGCGAGGGTGCCGGCTTCTCCATCATGGATCATGTCCACCAGCTGGCGACCTACTGGCCCTGGCTGCTTGTCGAGATCGCCAAGTCAAACCTCGATGTGGCAAAGATCGTCCTCAAGCCCGCGATTGAAGTTGATCCGGTGATGATCCGGGTCAAGGCCAGCCAGCAGACCGCGATAGGCAAGACCATTTATGGCAATTCCATTACTCTCACGCCCGGTACCATCACCGTGGACGTTGAGGATGATGTGTTTCTGGTTCATGCGCTGACGCAGGCTGGCGCAGAGGGCGTTCGTGAAGGCGAGATGGACCGGCGCGTCGCCGCGCTGGAAAGGTGATGGCGATGGAGTGGGTATATTTTGGCGCCTGTCTCGGCATCCTGATCACCATGACGCTGGCCGTGGCGCGTGGGCTCATGGGGCCGTCGATCTTCGACCGGGTTCTGGCTGTCAACATGTTTGGCACAAAGACAGTGCTGTTTCTGGCGGTAGTGTCCTACCTGTCCGGCCGGCCGGATTTCCTTGACCTTGCCCTGACCTATGCACTGATCAACTTCATCGGTGTGATCGCGGTCCTGCTGTTCTTCCAGTCGCGCGAAGTGCGCCGCCAGGCGGAGCAGGAAAAGGAGGCTGGTCGCTGATGGAGCTGCTTCTCGACATTATCTCTGCCGTGTTGCTGGCTGCCGGAGCGTTTTTCGTCTTCGTCGGCGGTGTGGGCGTGATGCGGATGCCGGACTTCTATACCCGCATGCACGCAGCCTCGCTGACCGACACCGGTGGCGCGGCGCTGATTATTGCGGGGTTGCTGGTGCAGGGCGGATTTACGCTGGCCAGCGCCAAGCTGCTGGCAATCTTCCTGTTCCTCTTCCTGACATCGCCGACGGCGTCTTATGCGCTTGCCAACGCAGCGCTTCTGTCTGGCCTGAAGCCGCAGTGCCGCAATGAAACCGGTGAAGCGCTGCCAGATGGTTCGCCGCCGCTGATGTCGAGCCGCAAGGCACCGGTCAAGTCGCGCACCAAGGCGTCATCCAAAAAGGCTGTCAAGAAAGCGGTCAAGGCAGCACGCACACCGGCCAAGAAAGCTGCGGCCAAGAAGGCTGCTGCAAAGAAGCGGGGCAAGTCATCATGATCACCATCGTGTTCTCGCTGTTCCTGCTGACCATGCTGGTGTTGGTGGCCGTTGCCATCTTGCGGACCGACAACCTGTTCACCGCCGTGATGCTGTCGGGCATCTTCTCTTTGCTCATGGCGGCCAACTTTTTCGTGCTTGATGCAGCAGACGTGGCGCTGACCGAGGCGGTCATCGGTGCCGGTATCTCGACGGTGCTGTTTCTCGGTGCGCTGGCGCTGACGGCGGAAAAGGACCGTTCGCCACCGGTTGGATCATTCGTGCCGTTGCTGTCGGCAACGGCGTTGGGCGGGCTGATCATTTATGCGGTCATGCAGGCGCCGCGGCTGGGCGATCCGAATGCAGTCGTGCACAATCACGTCGCCCCCTGGTACCTGGAAAAGACGCCTGAACTGATCGATGTTCCCAACGTGGTGACGGCAGTGCTGGCCTCGTTCCGCGGCTACGATACGCTGGGCGAGGTGTATGTTGTGTTCATTGCCTGCATGGGCGTGATGGCACTGCTGGGCCGGGTGCGGCCGCGCCGCGACAGCATTGAGTTGACCGAATATGAAGAGCGCAGCCGCAACCTGCGCCATCACCTGATCCCGCGCACTGTAGGCAAGATGCTGGTGCCGTTCATCGTGCTGTTCGGCCTCTACGTGCAGTTCCACGGCGACTTTGGCCCGGGCGGCGGGTTCCAGGCCGGTGGCCTGATTGCAGCCGGTGTCATTCTGTACTCGTTGCTGGAAGGGGACTGGCGTGGCCGCGAGCTGGTGCCGGAATGGTTCTCCAGCCTGCTGGTGGCGCTCGGCGCGTTGCTGTATGCGGCAGTCGGTGTTGCGTGCATGCTCAAGGGTGGCCACTTCCTGAATTACTCGGTGCTGTTTGATGATCCGATCAAGGGCCAGCACGTTGGCATCCTGCTGGTCGAACTCGGCGTGGGCATGACCGTGACCGGCGTGATGATCACTGTCTTCCATGCGTTTGCACGCCGGGGAGTCCGCTGATGGAAATTCTCGGCCTGTACAACTATTTCGTTTTCGCTGTGCTGCTGATGATCGGGCTGTACTGCATCCTGGCGCGCACCAACATCATCAAGTCACTTATCGGGCTGTCGATTTTCCAGGGCGCGGTGTTCCTGCTTTACATCTCGATGGACAAGCGCGATGGCGGCACCGCACCGATCATCCCCACAGATGCGCCAGCAGACATTATCTATGCCAATCCACTGCCGCAGGTTCTGATCCTGACGGCGATCGTCGTGGGCATCTCGACCACGGCGCTTGGGCTTGCCGTGGCTGTCCGCATCCGTGAAGCGTATGGCACCATCGAAGAAGACAAAATCCAGGAAATGGACCGCGAACAGTGACACTGCACGATCAGCTCCCGGCGCTCCTCGTGGCGGTGCCGCTGTTAACCGCGCCAATCGCGTATCTGCTGCGCGCGCACGGCCTGCCGTGGGCGGCTGCTGTGGCGGGTACGGTGATGGCCTTCATCATTGCCTGTTCGCTTGCGGCGACCGTTTATGGCGGCGAGACGATCATTTACGAGATGGGTGGCTGGCCCGCACCTTACGGCATTGTGCTGCACATCGATGCGCTGTCGGCGCTGATGGCGATGCTGGTCACCGGGGCGTCTGCCGCAGCACTCATATTCGGTGCCAAGAGCCTTGCTGACGAGGTGGGCGAGGAGATTGCGCCGTCTTTCTTCGCTGCGTGGATTCTGTGTACCGCCGGTCTGACCGGCATGGTGATCACCGGTGATGCCTTCAATATTTTCGTGTTCATGGAGATTTCGTCGCTGTCCACCTACATCCTGGTGTCGGCCGGACCGGACAGGCGCGCGCTGGTCGCAACCTACCGCTACATCGTCATGGGGACCATCGGCGCGACTTTCTATCTGATCGGCGTCGGGTTCCTGTACATGGCGACCGGCTCGCTGAACACCATGGACATCGCCGCGCGTGTTGGCGATGTAAGCGAGGTCAGGCTGCTGCTGGTGGCGGCCGGGTTCATTACCGTCGGCATGGCCCTGAAGGCAGCTGTATTTCCGCTGCACTCGTGGATGCCGAACGCCTACACCTTTGCCCCCAATGTGGTGACGGTGTTTATTGCGGCAGCCTCGGCCAAGGTCTCGCTCTACGTGCTGATGCGCATCGATTATGCGATCTTCTACAAGAACATTCCCAACCACGAACTGCAGCTTGCCCTGCTGCTGGTGCCGATGGGCATTCTTGCGCTGTTTGCCGGTTCCATGCTGGCGATTTACGAGAAGAACCTGAAACGCCTGCTGGCCTATTCGTCGGTGGCGCAGGTTGGCTACATCGTGCTCGGCATTTCGATGGCGTCGGTGTCCGGCCTGACGGCGGCCATCGTCCACATGTTCAACCACGGCGTTATCAAGGGCGGCATGTTCATGGCAGTCGCCTGCCTGGCATTGCGCTATCGCACTGTGAACATCGCCAATCTGGCAGGCGCGGGCAGGGCGATGCCATGGACCATGGCAGCCTTCGTGATCGGAGGCCTCGGCCTGATTGGCGTGCCGCTCACCCCAGGCTTCATCTCCAAATGGTACCTGGTGCTGGGTGCGATGGAGAAGGGTGGCCTGGGTGCGCTGCTGGTGATCGCCATCCTGCTGTCGTCGCTGCTGGCGGTCATCTATGTGTGGAAGGTTGTTGAGGTGGCCTACTTCAAGGAACCACGCGCCAACGCGGTGGAGATCAAGGGTGAGGCGCCGCTGGTAATGCTCATCCCAACCTGGATCGTTGTGCTGGCCGGATTGTGGATTGCCATCGACAGCTCGCTGCCGGTTACCATGGCGACGCTGGGCGCTGAAACGCTGCTGGGAGCCCGCTAACAGATGTTCACCGAATCCCAGACCATTCTTCTGTCGCTGCTGATCCCGTTCGTTGGCGCGTTCGGCGTGGCTCTTGCCGGGCGCTGGCCGAACCTGCGCGAAACCGTGACGCTGACCACCGCCGTGCTGCTGGCCGCCAACGTGTGGAGCCTGCTCCCCGTAGTGTATGCGGGCGGGCGGCCCGAACTGAACCTGGTCGAGATGCTGCCCGGGCTGTCCATCGCCTTCAAGGTGGAGCCGCTGGGCATGCTGTTTGCATCCCTTGCATCGGGGCTGTGGATCGTCAACTCGGTGTATTCGATCGGCTACATGCGTGGAAACAACGAGCAGAACCAGACCCGGTTCTACACCTGTTTCCCGATTGCGCTGATGGCGGCCATGGGCGTGGCGTTCTCGGCCAACATGCTGACGCTGTTCATCTTCTATGAAGTGCTGACCATCTCGACCTATCCGCTGGTTGCGCACAAGGGCGACCAGGACACGATCCGTTCGGCCCGCACCTACATGGGTATCCTGCTCGGCACTTCCATCGGGTTGCTGCTGCCGGCAATGATCTGGACCTACTACGCGGCCGGTACGCTGGACTTCACCCCCGGTGGTATCCTTGAAGGCAAGATCGCCGAACCGCTGGTTGGTCTGCTGGTGCTGATGTATGCCTTCGGGATCGGCAAGGCAGCGCTCATGCCGATCCATCGCTGGCTGCCGGCCGCCATGGTGGCGCCGACGCCGGTCTCGGCCCTGCTGCATGCTGTTGCCGTGGTGAAGGCCGGGGTGTTCACCATCACGAAGGTGTTCGTCTACATCTTCGGCATCGACTTCCTGTTTGCCCAGCCAAGCCACAAGCTGATCATCTGGGCTGCCTGTTTCACCATCATGGTGTCGAGCTTCATTGCGTTGAGGCAAACCAACCTGAAGCGGCTGCTGGCCTACTCGACCATCGGCCAACTGAGCTACATCGTGCTGGCGGCCTCGATCCTCAAGCCGCTGTCGGAAGTGGGCGCGTCGATGCACATGATGGCGCACGCCTTCGGCAAGATCACGCTGTTCTTTGCCGCCGGTGCCATCTACGTCGCCTCGAAGAAGACCGACATCACCGAGATGTATGGCATTGGCCGGCGCATGCCGTGGACCATGGCTGCGTTTTCTGTCGGCGCGCTGTCGATGATCGGCATTCCGCCTACCGGGGGCTTCATCTCCAAGTGGTTCATTCTCGGTGGCGCTATCCAGGACGACAACTACCTGGCGCTGGCAACGCTTGTAGGCTCAACCCTGCTGAACGCCGCATACTTCCTGCCGTTCATTTTTGCCGCCTTCTTCTACGAAGAAAACGTGAAGCCCAAGAAGGATCATGGCGAGGCACCCTGGCCGATGGTGGTGGCGCTGACCACGACTGCGCTGCTGACGTTCGGGTTCTTCCTGTTCCACCAGCCGATAGCCGACCTTGAAGCCCAGATACTGCTGAAGTGACCGATATGGCCAAGAAACCAGAACAACCCGAACAGGCACCCGGACACGACCACTGGCTGGTCCGCCCGGAAAACATCCGCAAGCTATGGATCTGGTCTTGCGTGGTGCTGGGGTTGACCGTGATTGCGCAGTTCTTCACCGGGTCAGCCGGTCATCTGGGCGGACCGGACCAGTGGTTCGCCTTCCCGGCGATTTTCGGCTTCCTGTCCTGCTGCGCCATGGTGTTTGGCGCCAAGGTGCTGGGCATGATCCTGAAGCGGAAGGACGACTACTATGATTTTTGAGTTCTTTCCGCCCGCACTGATCCTGCTGATCGCCGCGTTCCTGGGCGTGATATCGCGCCCCACCGCACGCGCAGTGATCCTGCTTGTTGCACCGCTGCTTACGCTGTGGTCGATCTGGTCGCTGCCTGACGGCGTGGTGCTGACAACCCGCTTCCTGGGCTATCCCATCGAGATCATCGAGGTGTCGCCGCTCAGGCGAATGTTCGCCACCGTTTTCACCATCATGGTGTTTGCGGGTGTGCTGTTCTCGTTCAGGACTGCCAAGAATGCCGAGCTTGGCGCGGCCGTGGCCTATGCATCCGGGGCAGTCGGCGTGTCCTTCGCCGGTGACCTGATCACCATGTTCGTGTGGTGGGAGATGATGGCGATCTTCTCCACCATCGTGATTTGGTGCGGCGGCACGGAAGCCTCGCGCCGGGCGGGCATTCGTTATGGCATCATGCACATTCTGTCCGGTGTGTTGCTGAAGATCGGCATTGAGGGCGTTTACGTCCATACCGGCTCGCTCGACATGTCGGTACTGCCGGCATTGAACATGAGCTTCAGCACGATCCATACATGGGCACCGCTCGATGTTGACGTGTGGATCTTGCTCGCCGGCATCCTGATCAATACCGCAGCCCCGCCGTTCTCATCGTGGCTGCCGGATGCCTACCCCGAAGCAAGTCCGACCGGGTCCGTCTTCCTGTCTGCTTTCACCACCAAGACAGCCGTGCTGGCGCTGATCATTCTGTTCCCCGGTCAGCAGGTGCTGATCTGGATCGGGCTTTACATGGTGTTCTACGGCATCATCTATGCGCTGCTCGAGAACGATGCGCGCCGCATCCTCGCCTATTCGATCATCAACCAGGTTGGTTTCATGGTGTGCGCCGTGGGCATCGGCACCCAGCTTGCACTCAACGGTGCCGCACTGCATGCCTTCGCCCATATCATTTACAAGGCGCTCCTGATGATGTCCGCGGGCGTGGTGCTGTACCGCACTGGCCTTCGCAAATGTACCGACCTTGGCGGGCTGTTCCGCACCATGCCGGTGACCTGCATTTGCGGCATTGTGGGTGCGCTGGCCATCTCGTCGTTCCCGCTTACCTCCGGCTACACCACCAAGACGCTCATATCAGTCGCCGCCGAGCAGGAGCATCTGGTATTCGTCTGGTACATGCTGGCCGCGGCGTCCGCCGGCGTGTTCCTGCACGCAGGCATCAAGTTCCCGTGGTTCGTGTTCTTCCAGAAGGACTCAGGTCTGAGGCCAGATGATGCGCCCTGGAACATGTCGGCTGCGATGATCTTCTTCGCGTTCCTGTGCGTGGCCCTGGGCGTGTTCCCGCAACCGATTTACTGGATGCTGCCAAACGATGTGATCGTGCCGGTATACAAGCCGGAAAAGGTGGTGTTCTACCTGCAGCTGCTTTTGTTCTCGGGCCTCGCATTCTTCCTGTTGCTCGGTTACATGAAGCGGACGCTTACCATCACGCTGGATCTGGACTGGCTGTGGCGTGTGGCAATTTTCAACGCCGGCAACTGGGGGTTCGACCAGATCACCCGCATCCGCACCGGCATGGAGAAGGCCGTGGTGGGTTGGCTGAAATCCAGGGAAGAGGGCCTGGAAGACCTGTCCGAGCGCGACGGCTTCATCCT
>JAWVYF010000101.1:0-9404 GCA_033722845.1 Anderseniella sp.
GCAAGCGGACCAGAAAACAGCAAGACTAGTCAACATCGCATGACGGAAGAAGCCAGATTGATGTAGCGCCGAGACCGCGACAGCCCACATCATTGGCCAGACCAAATCTTGAAGCATCGCAGTCTTTCTGAACCAAGAGATTTTCATGAATGTCGGATTGGAGCACCGAAAGGTTGAATGTGGATCGTATCTCAATGGTGCAACGGCACCTTCATAAAGCCGGCGCACTGAGCGATTCCAATCATTGGGCTGATGGTCTATCAAGCCGCATAGCTGGCGGCTTGAGCCGCCGCGACTGATTCTCGGTCAGGATACAAGCCGATGCGGACGCTCATTACCCTCTTGCTGCTGCTATTGATGCCGCTGTCGGCGATTGCCGCCGATGTAAGCCAGCAGAAGGCCCGCATCGATGGCCTGGCTGGTCAGATCACTGCAATCGAGCAGATGATCGACGACAAGGCCAGCGACGACACCGGTTTGCTCAAACTGCGTATCGACCTCGACAGCTTCACCAAGTCGCTGATTGACTTCGGCGTGTCGCTGCGCCCGCGGCTGAACGAGATCAATGCACGCCTGGGCGAGATCGGCGATCCGCCGAAAGAAGGCGAACCGGAAGAACCGGCTGCACTCTCTGCGGAGCGCAACGCACTGCTGGAAGAGAAGAGCCAGAACAATGCCCTGCTGGGCGAGGCCGAAAGCCTGTCGATCCGGGCAAGCAGGGCCATCGACCGGATCGGCAACCTGCGCCGTGACCTGTTTACCAACACCTTGTTCAAGCGCACCGACGTAGCCGGTGCATTGAGCCTGGATGTGTTCACGTCGTTCGTCCGGGAGTTCACCAAGGCGGCCCAACAACTCAGTTCGCGCGTGCAGTTCATGTATTCATTCCGCACCAGCGAATTCCTGTCCGCGCTGGTGCTTTCACTGCTGCTGGGACTGGCAACATGGTTTGGCGTACGCCGCATGTTCGGCGCCATTGGCATGTTTACCGACACGGGCACGGGCGATCAGTCTTACATCAACCGGCTGTCACTGGCCTTCTGGTCGACCATCGTGCCGTCGCTGGCCATGTCCGCAGCACTTGCAGCCGCCTACGCCCTGTTTGATTACTTCGGCGTGTTCACCCCGCAAACGGCCGATCTGACAGAAGCGCTCCTTGTCTCGATCGCAGCGATTTTCTTCATCCAGCGGCTCGCAAATGCCCTGCTCTGCCCGCTTCAGCCGGAGCGCCGGCTGATCATGGTGTCGGACAGGGCCGCGCGCGTTCTGGTGACCCTGATGATCGCTCTCGCCGTCATCCACGTGGTTGACTACTTCATTGGCCGCAGCAACGAAATCTTCTCCGCACCCCTCAACCTGACCGTCGCCAAGAGCCTGATTTCTTCGCTGCTCATTTCGGTTGTGCTGGTGATGATTGCACTGGTGAAACCGTTTCATGACGAGCTGAGCGGCCGGGCTTACGGGTGGCCAGCCTGGATACGCGTGCCACTGCTGTTAATCGCAATCTTCATCATCACCGCATCCGTGTCCGGCTATATCGGGTTGGCGCGCTTCGCCGCTGCGCAAGTGGTCGTCACCGGCGCGATCCTCGCAACCATGTTCATCGGCGTGCAGTCCGGACAGGTGCTGGCAGCTGAAGGGGTGTTCCCCAACTCGGCGATCGGCGACCGCATCAAGCAGAAATTCTCGCTGTCCGATACCGCGCTGGACCAACTCGGCCTAGTGCTCAGCTTCCTGGTCTATGCAGCGGTGTTCATGATCGGCATGCCGCTGATCCTGCTGCAGTGGGGCTTCAACCAGCTGGACATTCAGACCTGGCTGTACCGCATCCTCACTGACATCCGGATCGGCAATATCTCGATCTCGCTGATCGGCATCCTGTTCGGTATGGTGGTTTTCGTGGTGGGCTTCCTGCTGACCCGCCGCTTCCAGCGCTGGCTGGACGGCTCGGTCATGGCACGCAGCCGCGTCGACCCCGGCGTGCGCAACTCTATTCGCACCATCGTGGGATATGCCGGTGTTGCCATTGCCGCGGTCATCGGCCTCTCGGCGGCAGGCTTCGACCTGTCGAGCCTCGCCATCATTGCCGGTGCCCTGTCGCTCGGTATCGGTTTCGGCCTACAGAACATCGTGTCGAATTTTGTCTCCGGCCTTATTCTTCTGGCCGAACGTCCGTTCAAGGTGGGTGACTGGATCGTAGCCGGCAATGCAGCAGGCTTCGTGCGCAAGATCTCTGTCCGCGCCACCGAGATCGAGACCTTCCAGAGCCAGACGGTGATCCTGCCGAACTCCGATCTGATCAATTCAGCCGTCGGCAACTGGCATCATCGCAACCATCGCGGGCGGATCGAAATCCCCATCGGCGTGGCGTACGGAATCAAGCCGCGCCGGGTTCACGAACTGCTGCTTGAAATCGCCGCCAATGACCCGCGCGTCTTGAAGACGCCGCCGCCCACCGTGGTGTTCAAGGGGTTTGGAGACAGCTCGCTCGACTTTGAACTGCGTTGCCACGTCTCCGAAGTTCTTGACGGCGTGGAAGTGGCAACATACCTGCGCTACGATATCGTCGATGCATTTGAGCGCGAGAACATTCCGATCCCGTTCCCGCAACGCGATGTCAATCTGAAGATCGAGGACATAGAAAGACTGGCAGATGCCATCGAGAAAGCCCGGAACCGGGGCAGCAACCCGAAAACATCAGGCAAATCAAAGGCTTGAACGTTCATATGCCGTTCAGCTTGAACATGCGACAACAATGATCACGATTACATCAAACCGGCGGCGTCTGCCGCCTGTTCCGGGGATTAGAAACATGAAGTCAGTTCTGCTTGCCACCGCCGCGCTCGTTATCAGTGCCGGCATGGCCCACGCCGCTACCATCACCAACAAGGATGGCTCGGCGATCATGGTCACCGTGACCGAAGGCGGTCAGCAAACCGAGGTCGGCATCGGCCCGGGTCAGAGCGTCAACGTGTGTGGCGGCGGCTGTTTCGTCACCATGCCCAACGGCGATCGCGAAGCGCTTTCCGGCGGCGAGAACGTCGAAATCTCGGGCGGCAAGGCCACCATCAAGTAATCAGGTTTGCGCAGCAGGCCTCAGATGTCCTTGGCAATCTGCGAGGCGGCTGCGCACTTCCAGCGCTTCACCTGCCATTTCGGATGGCCGTTTGCCCATTGGGCAATCTGGGCCTGACCGCTCATCATGCATTGCATCGGCGTGACCGACGCAGCGGAATAGGTCAGGTGAACATCCTTGCAGGTGGCAGCCTCGCTATACAGGCAAACCGACAAAACGAGCACAATCATCGTCGTAACCTTTCTACAGGTTCGCGGAAGATGCTCTGTTTGTCGTCCTTATAGCCGTCTTCTTGGTCGTCAGAGCACCTTCGGGTTGGTGGCCCTTCCTCCCGCAGAAAAGTCTGCTCCTGAAACGTTAATGATTCTGTAAATCAGGTCAATTCACAGATTGACGCACCGCACCCGGCAGCTCCTCAAGGCTGTCGAGCAGCATGTCGGGCCGGCCGGGAATGTTGTCGTCGGGCAGGCCAAAGCGGTTTATCCGCGCCACCTGGAAGCCGAACGACTTGGCGGCCTGAGCATCCCAGGTGTTGGCCGACACAAAGCAGATCTCGGAAGCATCCGACACAGCCGTCCGGTCCACGGCAAGCTGATAGACCTTCGGGTCCGGCTTGTAGATGCCCACGTCCTCAATGGACAGCACATGGTCCAGATGCGCATCGAGCCCGGCTGACGTTACTGCCGCTGACAACATGTCCGGCGAGCCATTGGACAGGATGCCGGTCGTGAAGCCGGCTTCCTTGAGCGACTTCAGACAGGCCACCGCATCGGGATAGGCAGCCAGGTGCAGGTAGAGCTGCATCAGATCATCGCGCAGCCCCTTGTCCTCAATGCCGTGTGTCGACAACGCATAGTCGAGAGCCTCAGCCGTCACCTGCCAGAACGGCGCATGAGCCTGCATCAAGGAGCGCAACCAGGTGTATTCCAGCTGCTTCAGCCGCCACAGCCTGGACACGGCGTCCGCGTCCGGCCCGATGCGCGCCGCCATCTCGGCCACCGGTGCATGTACGTTGAACAAGGTGCCATAGGCATCGAACACACAGGCGCGAACGCCTGCCAGCTTGCGGGTCATGTTGCGGAACCTCTTGCGATTGTGAATTGTATGCAAGTCTACAGACCGGCACTATGCCCCGAAACCCCGTAACGGAGAAACCCACCCGATGGGTCACGACGATCACGATCACGGCAACGGCCACCATCACCACCATCATGGCCACGATCATGACCATGAGCATTCCGAGTTGTCCGAAACCGCGCTCAGGGTGCGCGCGCTGGAAAGCCTGCTGGTGGAGAAGGGCTATGTCGACCCGGCAGCGCTGGATGAACTGATCGAAACCTATGAAACCCGCGTTGGCCCGAGGAACGGCGCGAAGGTGGTGGCCAAGGCCTGGGCCAACCCCGGGTACATGGACTGGCTCAGGAAAGACGCCACCGCAGCCATCGCCGACCTCGGCTTTATCGGCCGCCAGGGTGAGCACATGGTGGCCCTGGAGAACACGCCTGACACACACAATCTGGTCGTTTGCACATTGTGCTCCTGCTACCCGTGGCCGGTGCTGGGCCTGCCGCCCACCTGGTACAAGTCACCGCCCTACCGCTCACGCGCGGTGGCCGACCCGCGCGGCGTGCTGGAGGAGTTTGGCGTTTACCTGTCCGAAGAGACATCGGTGCGGGTGTGGGACTCCACCGCTGAAGTGCGATACCTCGTCATCCCGCAACGGCCGAAGGGTACCGATGGCTGGAGCGAGGACGATCTGGCAGACCTCGTGACCCGCAACTCGATGATCGGCACCGGCCTGGCGATCGACCCTGAAAAGGTGAAGCGATGAACGGCGCACAGGACCTCGGCGGCCAGCACGGCTTCGGCCCCATCGAGCATGACGAGACCGGTGAGCCGGTGTTCCACCACGAGTGGGAGAGCCGCGCCTTTGCGCTGACACTGGCCATGGGCTTCCTCGGCCAATGGAACATCGACAAGTCGCGCCATGCCCGCGAAAGCCTGCCGCCAGCCACTTACCTGTCGTCGAGCTACTACCAGATCTGGACCGAAGGACTGATCCGGCTGATGCTCGATGCGGGGCTGGTGGTGCCCGGCGAGGTACACATCGGCCACAAGGAAGTCACCCCGCGAGACCTGCACCGTGAACCGGTGCACGCAACCGAAGTCAGCGCCATCCTGTCGAAGGGCGGACCCGCCAGCCGGGAGATTTCCGACAAGCCGAAGTTTGCCATCGGCGACAAGGTCACGGCGATCCGCATGAACCCCACTCATCACACCCGCCTGCCCCGCTACCTGCGCGGTTGCCCGGGCGAGATCGTGCTGCATCACGGCGGGCATGTGTTTCCCGACACCAATGCCCACGGGCAGGGTGAAAACCCGCAACACCTCTACACGGTGCGCTTTGCCGCCCGTGACGTGTGGGGCGGGCAGGCCAACCCCAATGACTTCGTCCATGCAGACCTCTGGGAGAGCTACCTTGCCGCTGCCTGACGAGCTGAAGACGCTGCCCGGCCTGACGGTGGCAGACGACGAGCCGGTCTTCGCCGAGCCCTGGCAGGCGCAAGCCTTCGCCATGACGGTGAAGCTCAACGAACAGGGCCTGTTCACCTGGAGTGAATGGGCCGAGGTGTTCGGGGCCGAGATTGCCGCCGCCGGGGCGGAGGATGCAGCGGAGAACTATTACAGCCACTGGCTGGCCGCGCTTGAGAAGATCGTCGAAGCCAAGGGCGCGATGAGCCGCGACGAGCGGCTTGAACGCAAGCAGGCCTGGGACCGGGCGGCGAAAGCCACGCCGCATGGTGAGCCCATCGAACTGGGTGCTGAATTGAAGGGCCATTCCCATTGACCACGCTTGACCTTGGCACCTTCGGCCAGCCCGTACTTGTCTGCGGCGGCGCCTACGGCAATCTGCAGGCACTTGAGGCCCTGGCGGCGTTTCAGGCACAGGCCGGCATCGCGGACAGTCACGTCATCCACACCGGTGATGCGGTCGCCTATTGCGCAGACACCGAGGCTGCCACGCAGTTTATCGCACGCCGCGGTTGGCACGCCATCAAGGGCAACGTGGAAGAACAGATCGCAGCGGGCGCGCTGGACTGCGGCTGCGGTTTTGAGGAAGGCTCGGCCTGCGATATGGCCTCGGCGCGCTGGTACGCCCATGCCGTTGCAACCCTGTCTGACGCCAGCAAGGCATGGATGGCGGGGCTGCCGTCACGCCTCACATTCGAGATGAACGGTGTACGCGCAGCGGTCGTGCATGGCTCGGTGCAGCAGACCAACCGGTTCATGTGGGCGTCACTGCCGGAAACGGACTTCGCCACTGAATTCGATGCATCGGGCGCAGACCTCGTGATCGCCGGTCACACCGGTATTGCGTTCACGAAGGTGATCGGCTCGCGTTGCTGGCACAATTCAGGCGCACTTGGCATGCCGGCCAATGACGGGACGCAGCGTGTGTGGATATCGCTGCTGGCCGCCTTGGACGGCGGCATTTCGATCACCCATCACGCGCTGACGTTTGATGCCGCAACCGCTGCGCAACGCATCAGGCGCGATGGCCTGCCGGAAGGTTATGCAGACGGGTTGCAAACCGGTCTGTGGCCGTCACTGGATATACTGCCGCAAACCGAACGAGCGGCAACGGGCACTGCACTTGATCTGGATGGCAAGGCTTTTGCCTTCAGGACGGACAAGATGCTGGCGGCCGAATAGCGCCTCTCAGTCCTTGTCGGTGTCGTCTGACGATGAACTGCCGCCGCTGGTAGCCGCAGACCACATGGCCTTCTGGAACTGGGTAAAACCCTCCATGCCCGGGGTCAGCCACATCTTCATGATTTCGGTGGGGTCAAGCTGTTCCATCTGCTTTTCCATTTGCGCCTGCATGCGGTCCATCATGGCGCGCTGGATGGGTTGCACGTCCGGCAAGCCAAAGAAGGTACGGGCTTCTTCCGGTGTGCAATCGATGTTGATCTTGATCTTCATGTGGGCAAATCCTCTCCGTTACCGGACAGTCTAGCCCAGAGTCGCCAATCCCGGAAAGGTTTCCAGCAACCAGTAGGACAATGTGGTGAATGTACCGGACAGGAACATCACCCCGGTGACCACCAGCAGACCACCCATGACCTTTTCCACCGTGCCAAGGTGTTTGCGGAACCGGGTCATGAATTTCAGGAACTGCGGCATGGCGACGGCCGCCAGCAGAAACGGCACGCCGAGACCGGCCGAGTAGACCGCCAGCAATCCTGCCCCCTTGGCCACGCTGTTCTCGAGCGAGGCGACCGACAGGATGGCCGCCAGCACCGGCCCGATGCACGGCGTCCAGCCCATCGCAAAGGCCAGCCCGATAACGTAAGCGCCGATCATGCCGACCGGCCGGGCTTCCTGATGGTAACGCACCTCACGCGACAGAAGCCCGATACGGAACACCCCGAGGAAGTGCAGCCCCATGATGATGATGATGATGCCGGCAATGGAGGTGAGTACGGGGAAGTTGATACCACCTATCTGCACTTCCCATGAAATCGCCTCGCGCATCCACTGGCCGATCAGGCTGGCAGAGGCACCAAGTGCGATGAACACCGTTGAGAACCCGGCCACGAACAGGATCGAGGCCAGCAACGCCTTGCGCTGAACACCGGGGGCCGGACCGTCCTTGCCGGTCAGCTCCTCCAACGAGGTGCCGGCAATGAAACACAAATAGGGCGGCACAAGCGGCAGCACGCACGGGCTGAGAAAACTCAAAAGCCCGGCGGTAAACGCGGCCCAGATGGAGACGTCCAGTCCCATGTCAATCCTGCTGCTGGCGGCCTGTATGAGCCGCAATAATGAACCTTTGCGGCGCAAGGTGCGCTGCAAGTGCCTACAATGCAATATGCACTTCCGTCACAACCGTGTCATATGTGCGTCAGCCGGGAACGGCCTGACACAACGTTATCAGATTGTAAGGTCACGGATTTGCCCATTTCGTGATATTGTCTGATTCATTCATAAAGCACGAAAGCGCCAACCGGACTGAACGAGCATGACGAAGAAACACGCCCGGACTCTCGCCATTGCATTCACCAGCGCAGCAGCAGCTTTATTGCCTGCCTCCACCGTGCAGGCTCATCCGCACGTTTGGTCCGACATGCGCTCCGACGTGGTGCTGAATGAAAAGGGCGAAGCGGTTGCCATCAATGTCGAATGGATCTTCGACCAGGGATATACCGAAGCTGCCATTGAGGGCATGGATGCCAATGGCGACGGCATCTACACCTCTGTCGAACTGCACCCGGTGGTGACCGAGAACATCGCCGCGCTCAAGGAATTCCGCTATTTCGTGCAGGCAAAGGCCGCCGGCAAGGACATCGAATACGCCGATGTCACCGAGTACCTGCAGCGCATCAACGACGAAGGCCGGCTGCAGATGATCTTCGTGGTGCCGTTTGCCAAGCCGGTCAACATCAAGACCACAGAGTTGACCTATCAGATATACGATCCCGACTTCTTCATCGCCTATGAGTTCGTCAAGGAACGCCCGGTGGCTGTCATTGGCGACATGCCGAAGGGCTGCTCTGCCTCGGTTGGCAATGTGGAGTTTGACGAGCAGGCACAGCAGACCAAGCAGATGCTGGCCGACAAGCCGGTGGACTGGCAGCCGGAACAACCGACAGACTTCGGCTCACTGTTTGCCCAGAAGGTCACCCTGACCTGCAAACCGGCGGCAAGCTGACAAGATGCTGTCTTCTGCGCGCGCAATCGTGCTGGGCCTGATGGCGCTGCTGGCAGCAGCACTTTCTGACGTGCCTGCCCTTGCCCAGACGCAAGGGACAACGCCCACCACCGAAAGCGAGGCAGAACCTTCAAGGCCATCACTGAAAGAGCGCATCAACGAACAGGTGCAAAAGGTCAAGCCCGGCCAGTTGCTGCTGCAAAGGCGCAAGGCCGCAAAGGAAAATGCTGACGAGGGTCCGTCGTTCTTCGATGATCCGAAGGGCTGGATCCAGGCCAAGCAACGCACCTTCTACGGCAAGATGTCCGGCGCGCTGACCCGCATGAAGCGTGAGTCGGCCTGGACAGCAGCCTGGACGCTGATGCTGCTGAGCTTTCTCTACGGTGTGCTGCACGCCGCAGGCCCCGGTCATGGCAAGGCCGTGGTGTCTGCGTGGCTGCTGGCCAATGAACGCCAGTTGCGGCGCGGCGTACTTATCTCGTTCATGGCCGCTGGCGTTCAGGCGCTGACGGCAATCGTGCTGGTGAGCGGGCTGTTACTGTCTGTAAAGGCGGCGGCCAAGACAGCAAAATCGATGGCACTGGGGCTTGAAGCGGCAAGCTTTGGCCTGATTGC
>JAWVYF010000102.1:0-9404 GCA_033722845.1 Anderseniella sp.
AACCATCTTGTCCTGCATTCCAGAACGGGTTTCGAAGATTTTGCCGATCCGGCGAAACGCCGCAAGCTTCTCCGCCTATGGCTGAAAATGCCGAATGCCCGCCGGCAGCCTGCAGGCTTTCCGGGCCGCAACGGCTTCGCGCTGCCCGCTTGAACAAGCCTCCACTCGCAAACGGCGGCTATGCGGATGAAGCTATCTTGGCCAGGAACCAGCGAAGTTCGCTCCTGACCCGAGTCGGACATTACTTTCCTCGAGCGCCCCAGATTGTATACTGCTTCAGTTGCCTGCTTTGATAACAAACACCGACCAAACCCATCGTGCTTCGATGTCGCTGGACGCCTGTTTACCGGCGCTGGAATGGATCACCCAGACAGGCCCGCGGCCACCTATGGATAGCGGCTTGTCATTGGCTTTCCAGGCCAGAATCCAGTCACTGGAGGTGATGTCCCGTGCAGAAAGGGTAACCGAATAGCCGTCGAGCGCTATGACCGTAACGGGCTTACCGGTGGCGCCCGCTTGCTCCAACACATGTTCCAAAGAAGGGCCTTCTAGTCGAACGGATGACGGCCAGGATTCGGCATGCGCGATGATGGTCTTTTGAGGCAGTGCCTGGAGGTCCCGCAGTGTAAGTTGGAACGCCTTGTCGAAAGAAACCTCTTTGAAATTCAGATAAGCGTCCAAAAATTCATCGAAGGCAGGTCGATTGGAATTCTCAATATCGCCAATGATCGTCACGATTGGCTGTTCGGCAGTCTTGTTTTGAGCAAACGCTACCGGCAGCAGGGTTGTTAGAATTGTAGCTGCACAGATTGCGGATGTGAAACTGCGACGGTTCATCGAAATCAACCTCCGACCTTGTTGCTGGTGTTTAGCCATCCATGTTGGCACCTTGCTTGGTGTAATGGAAATATCGGATTGCCTGTATCTGCAATGGTCATATACGGAAGCCTTCCAACCCTCCCTGGCTGCGAACCTAACCGCTCTCGTTGACGGCAGCCCTTTCAAACCACTCCGGAGGGAGGTAGCCAAAAGGCACAGGAGACAGTGTTCGGAAGAAACTGAGGCGGCTGCTTTTAACCCACTGCGTGCTCTCAAGCCTGCTCCAGAAACGCAATCATTTCTCTTTCAGCTTGTGGCCAGACTGCGTCGTTGGCAGGTATTGTATGGCAGTTGCTGTCCAGCGGGACGAAACGACAGTTGGGCAGGCCAGCCGCCATCTTGCGGCCCTGCTCTATCGGCTGCATCCGATCTCCCCTGCAATGCATGAACAGACAGGGAGCCTGAACCTTTGGCAGCATGTCGGTCACGTCTATGTGGTCCAGAACTTCTCTGTATCTGCCGAGGTTCTCAGGCGAGATCATCAGCCTCATGTCTTCCGCGTATTGCCGCAAGTCTTCCCGACTCGCACTCGGTACAATCACCTCTGCGAGAAGGTCGCGCAGTGACGGTGGATCATCGTCCCAACCTGCACTCATCATGGCTTGCATGGCCTCAGCGCGCTGCTTGTCCTTGTCAGATTTCCGCATGGCTCGCCCCAGCGCATAGCCGCCAGTCATTATGATCGAGGAGACCCTTTCAGGTCTGCGAGCAGCAAATGCAGCTGCAATGGCACACCCCTGGGAGATGGCAAGTATTGGGGCCTTCTCCACTTCTGCCGCATCAAATACCGCTTCCAGATCATCGACCATCAGGTCGAAGGAGATGGTCTTCATCTCCCAGTCGGAAAGGCCGTTTCCTCTGGCATCGTAGTAGACAAAGCGCCTTCTGCCAGACAGCAGTTCAAAGGTCGGAGCCATACCCGGATTGCGCCAATCCAGTTCCAGGTGGCCAATCCAGTTTGCAGCTTTGACAATCGGATCACCTTCGCCAACTGAAGCCCACGCAAGAGACTGGCCGTCAGTAGATTTGCAGAACCTCACATTCAGGGAATCTGCCTTCCTTGGTCGCGGGCTGCCAGGGTCTCTCCCCGAAAGGTCGACCCTCAGTGTTTCAATTGGCTCCGCAATATTCTTGAAGCGGCGGCTGCCCTCTCGCTGGAATGGCACCCCCAAATCGCTGCCCGCAAGGCTTGCAACAGTTTTGGAGAAAAGCACACCTCCCGGGTCGGCCTCTGCCTGCAGGCGGGCGGCAATATTGACGGCATCACCAAAGAGATCTTGACCTTCAACGATCACATCGCCTGCGTGGACACCTGCCCTGAGATGGATCTGCTCCGCAAAACTGTAAGGCCGTGGCTCGGATCGCATTGCCATCTGGATGTCTGCTGCACATCGGATTGCATCGTGGGCAGAGTGAAACTCCAGGATCGCGCCATCGCCGAGAAGTTTGACTACGCGCCCATCATAAGTGGCCACGTTCTTCTTGATAATGGAATTGAAGATCGAATTGAGCGCTGCCAGTAGACCTCTTGAATCCACCTGCATCATTCGGCTGTAACCGACGACATCGAGTGACACAATTGCTGCAAAACGTCTCTTTGTCATGTGCTGGTGCCAGCGGGATCCACTGGCTTCCGGCAAATGACCTGAATGGGGTGGGTCCTTCCTTCCTCGATGTTTCGCGCAGCGTTTCTGGTCTTCGCCGGAGCACTCTCGCCCAAAAGGATGTGGGTGCCGAACGGCGGCAGCTCTCCCGTGGCCGCCAATTCCATCGCTTTCCTGTAGCCCGCGAGGTACTTGTCGCCGGTATCTTCGACCTCGATTGCTTCGAAGCCTGCTTCTTCCAGAAGGCGAGAGGTCTCATCGGGCGTGACCAGATGGGCACCAGATCCATCCTCAGACCACGGGCATGGATAGTGCGGTTGCCCCTTGGGACCAAGGCCGTGCTCCGTCAGCGCGAAAAAGGCGCCCGGCATGAGAACGCGAAAGGCCTCGGCAAAAAACCTGGGACGATCCTCCACATTCATGGTGACGTGCTGGGTATAGCCACCGTCAAAGACTTCATCTTCATACGGGAGTTCGTGTCCGTCTCCGAGCTGTACATCGACAATGCCATCCATACCCACGAGGGCAGTCAACTTGTTGGCTGTCTCGACGAATGCAGGGGTAATGTCCACGCCGCTGACCGTGCAACCGAACCGCGTTGCGATGTAGCGCGCAGGCCCTCCAATGCCGCAACCGATATCAACCAGATGCTGGCCTTCCCGTATCGGCAGCTTGTCGGCAAGCTCCACCGTGGCGGGAAAACCGCGCGCGTGAAAATGGTCTACCGGCGTCAACTGCTCGACGGTCACAGTGTCAGGCGAAATCCCGGCAGCCCGCATGGCGTCGATGATCTTGCCATAGACGTCTCCTTGACCCCAATGATCAGCAATATTGCCTGACATGATTCATTGCTTTCAAACGCGGATCGTCATTGGCTCCAATTATGGGTAATCCTCCAGCATTGGCAACTGTACCGAAGGATAGAAAGCCAATGCGGTGCAGTCTTCGGCAATGAAGCTGATAGTGTCAGGCACGTCACGGACCCTGCAGGTCGACCAGAATGATGAGTGCAGATAAGACGGGAAAGCTGCACTGTCTGCTCAGACAGATGTTTTCGACTGCTCGATCAGCCGCGCATTCTGGATGGCGATGACACTCTGGTCGGCGAACATGCGCGCGACCTCCAGTGTTTTGCTGTCAAACGGGCGCACCGTCTGGCGGTAGATCGTGAATGCCCCGATCAACCGGTCGCCCGCCTGCATCGGTATGGCCGTGAAGGACCTGGCCCCACCCAGATCAGCCGTCGCATATCGCAGCGGGTCGCCGGTCTTGTAGATCCCCTCCGATCTGACGTCGGCGATGTTGATCACGTCCATGCTGGAACACAGCCTGCCAAGACCGGTTTGCGGACTGACATGAAATGCCCCCTGCCCGGCAAGCCAATCTGCAAAGGCAGTTGGTATGCCTCTGGAATAGGCCGCCTTGTACCCAACCCGGTCGGAATATTCAAAAAGGATTCCGAATTCCGCGTCGCACAGTTCGAGCGCATAATCGAGCACCGCCGCGATCACCTCCGCGAGCTGGCCCTGGGACCGGCTGATAATTCGCAGAACCTCGCCAAGCGCCCGCTCCCTGCTGATTGCCTCTTCGAGGCTCAGCGCAAGTTCGGAGATCAGCGCATCTCTTTCCTCGCCCTGGGGTATGCTGACGCCCGATGTGCCGCTCAGGATGTCATGGAGTTCAATCTTCGAAGAAACACCCAGCTTCCTGTAGATGGTGGCCAGGTGAGTGCGCACGGTAGACGGCGCAATGTGCAGGTGCCGGGCGATCTGATGATAGGTCTGACCGGCCGCGTAGGCATCGGCAATTTCCAGCTCCCGCTGACTCAAGGCGCCGTCCAGCAAAACCTGCTCCCTTCCTCATACGACGGCAAGGTCAACCACCAGAGCCAGAGCCGTCCGCCTGCCATAGTGCAAATGCTGTATACAAATTACTGCAGATGCAACGTGTGAATACAGCAACCATCCGATACTGCTGCCTGCGCTCCCAGACTAACCTCAGCACAAAGATCACTCCAGGTCCGGCGTGATCCCGCAGCGTGGAGGAATCGCAACATGAGCAATCGGTGGCAAGCGCTAGCCTTGTTGTTCGGCGTCCGTATGACTATGGCCTTCCAGTTTCAGGCAGTCGCAGCCCTGTCCCCCTTCATGATGAACGAATTCGGGTTCAACATCGCCGATATCGGCCTGTTGATTGGGCTCTACTTCGCGCCCGGCGTGGTGCTCGCCTATCCGGGAGGAGAACTGGGAAAGCGGTTTGGCGAAAAGCATGTGGTCCTATGGGGACTGCTGATGATGATCGCCGGCGGTCTCATGGTGGCTTCATCGGGAAGCTGGGAAATGCAGATTGCAGGCCGCTTGCTGGCCGGGGTTGGTGGCGTCCTGCTCAACGTGCTGATGACGAAGATGCTCACGGACTGGTTTGCAGGCCGCGAGATAGCCACAGCCATGGGCATCTTCGTGAATTCGTGGCCGTTCGGCATTGCGCTCGCCTTGCTGATACTGCCTGCGATAGCGGCAGCGACAAGCCTCACGACGGCGCTTGTTGGCGTTACGTGCCTCGTCGCCGCGGGCTTTGTAGCGCTCGCCCTTGCCTATAGCCCTGCGCCAGAGGCCGAAGCGGAACAAGCGGACCGCCAGCCATCGCGTCTTGGTGGCGCGCCACTCGCCGGGATTGTTTGCGCCGGCTTGATCTGGGGGCTCTACAACGCAGCGCTCGGCATGATCTTTGGATTTGCCCCCGCCATGCTTGCGCAAGCCGGCTGGACAGCGACCGCGGCAAGTTCGGTTACCAGCATCGTGCTGTGGCTGGTAGCCGTGTCGGTGCCATTGGGCGGCATCATCGCCGACCGGGTGGGCCGGAATGATGCCGTACTGGCAACAGGGTTGCTGCTGTTCGGCAGCATGCTCTATGTGGCCGCGCGCTCGGAAATGGTCTTGCTGAGCTTCGTACTTCTTGGCGCTGTCGCAGGCATCTCGGCAGGCCCGATCATGAGCCTGCCGTCGAGGGTACTGGCGCCGGTCAAT
The DNA here is from genome assembly GCA_033722845.1 of Anderseniella sp. Classification (GTDB taxonomy): domain Bacteria; phylum Pseudomonadota; class Alphaproteobacteria; order Rhizobiales; family Aestuariivirgaceae; genus Anderseniella. The sequence goes on from JAWVYF010000102.1 coordinate 5,510, forward strand.
CGCGCAACCGGCATGGGGATATTCTACTCCATCTACTATCTCGTCGTGGTGCTGGGGCCGCTCGTTGCAGGCAAGATGGCCGACGCAGCCGGCCGCATATCGATCACATTCGATCTCGGCACCGCCATGCTCGGTGCAAGTGCGGCCCTGCTGCTGGCGTTCCGCCATCTTTCAAGGCTCAAGGCAACCGCCTGAGGAGCCGACGCAGACAATTTTCGTAAACCCTCCAACCAAGTCGAAAAGGAGTGCAAGCCGTGGCAACCAAAAGGAATATCGAGGATCTCAAGGCAGGTTGGGCAGCTCTTGCTGCTGGCGACATGGACAAGCTCGCCAGCTACTATGCCGAGGACATGATCTTCGTTCTGCCGGGTCAGGACGACGTTCTTAGGGGGCGCGCAGCTTTCAGGGCCGCCTTGGACAATATCGGCGCAGCGCTGCCACCCGGCTTTGACATCAAGGACCTGCGTTATTGCCCAGGAGACGGTGAGATCGTCAACGTTATCGAATTCACCGCAGACAAGATACCCGCCGGCTCCCAATGCGCCGTGCTGTTCAAGTTCAATGACGACGGACTGGTTACCGAAGAGCGCTGGTTCGTGGACACCGAGCAATGGAAGGCGGCTTTCTGAAGCTTGGTGCCTGACCTCGGGATCAGCGCTTCCCAATTCTGCGAGGCGCTGCTCCCCACGCTTTAACTCGATCGCACGCTCGAAGGCTCAAGGGCGGCTTCTGACACCAGGCAGCCGGATTGGGCTGTCGGATGGATAGTCCGCTTTCGGATGCAGAGCAGTCATTGTGAGCGAGCAGCAAAAGCGGCCAGTTCTGTCCCGTTATTACGGCCGTTCAGTACCTTAAGATCGCCTTTGCCTGATTGACAATCTCTTGAACGATCTCGGCTGCGGGCTGGACTTTGTTGACAAGACCAACGCCTTGACCCGACCACATTGAAAGCGCCTCGATGTCGCCATCCATGGCGGTATTCGGCGAACAGCACGTGTAACGCACAATATCGCCCCCTTCTCCACGACGAGCCAAGACTTCGCCCTCGCCGGGACGTTCGCCTGGGGGCGGTCTTCCCGCAGCTTCCCACTTTGCCGAGGTGCTGTTCTTCAGCGCCCGGTGCGGCGCATTCGGCCAGGTCAGGTCATATAGATCGTCATAGCGATCCGTATCATTCTCCGTGGCCGCCAGTAGCCGAGCGCGATAGTCAGGGTGAACGGTTGCTTCCTGTGATGCAAGGAACCGCGTTCCGATCCATGCCGCCGAGGCACCCAGTACCAGAGCCGCCGCGAGCCCGCGTCCATCGGCGATGCCGCCCGCGGCAATTACCGGAACTTCTCCAACCGCATCGACCACGGCGGGTACCAGTGCCATTGTCGAGACCGTACCCTCCACATGACCGCCAGCCTCCCAGCCCTGAGCACAGATCGCATCGGCTCCAAGAGCGACCGCCGCCCTTGCCTTTGCTGCCGTGCTAGCAGTGATGACGACCTTGGCACCCGCAGCCTTGGCGCGCTGGATGAAGTCGCCGGCATCGCCCCAGAAAAACGAGATGATGCCGACGTTTTCCTCAAGGCACGCCTCAAGCTGGCCTTCGCTTCGAAAACCCATGTTGAGATTGACGCCAAAAGGTTTGTCCGTCAGAGACCTGATCCGTCGCACTTCAGCTTTCAGACCATCAGGATCGAGATACCAGACTGGAGCAATTCCGAGCCCGCCTGCATTGCTTACGGCCGCGACAAGCTCAGGAGACGAAACGCCCCCAACAGGTGCCAGAACGACAGGATGTTTTATTCCGAAGCGTCGGCAAAATGCTGTCGTCATGGCAAACTCTCACATTGGGATCCTATCCGAATGCTATGCGAATGATACGGGCTCGACCAGCCGCCTTGGTCCCGGAACCGGGACTGGTGCATCTTCGGCAACAGTTCTTTCGTCCGATAGGCGCCCTTGGATTTGCGATGGCTGAACCTTCTGGATGGGGCACCAAGCGGGCACCTAGACTGTGGGTGGGTCTTTAAACACACCCATCATGGCTATGTGCCAGATGTTGGGTTACCCTGATCACAAGCAGTGGAGGAATGGGGCTGCACTCTACTTGAAAGATCGAGCGTATGTTGTCCGTTGATGGTCACCAAATTGATTATCAGGATACTGGCGAAGGCCCGGCAATACTTTTTGTCGCCGGATCATTCAGCACGCCGGCAGCCTGGCGCACCATGCAGAAGCACCTGCCAGCCGGCTATCGTTTTGTAGGCACCAGCCTGTGCGGTTATGGCGATACACAAGATACGCGAACTTTGGATGATCTGGACATTCATCATCAGACGCGGGTTGTCGAAGCTGTCGCAGAGCGAGTTGATGCGCCGGTTCATCTCGTTGGCCATTCTTTCGGCGGAACCATCGCTCTGGCTTCTGCACTAACCGGCAAGGTTGAAGTTCTGAGCCTGGCGACCTTTGAAGCCAATCCGCTCGCCTTGATCCGGGCGCGTGGCCGCAACGACTTGTATGAGGCGACCAGGCGGATGAGTGAAGAGTTCGAGACCGCCCACCTTGCAGGTGAGACAGACGCTGCCGGACGGATCATAGATTTCTGGGGAGGCGCACAATCGTTCGAGAACCTGCCTGAGCCCGTAAAGGAATATTGCCGGGCAACCTGCAGGGCAAATGTGCTTGATTGGCGCACAGCTTTTCGCTTTCAGGCCGGCATGAACGATTATGCCACGCTAGACATTCCTTGCCTCGTGGTACGAGGTGGCCTTGCCAACGAAGCAATGGTCGAAATCACAGATGCCCTGGTTGCCAGTCTGGCGAACTGTAGAAGTGCCGTTGTTCAGGGCGCTGGACATTTCTTGATCACGTCACATGCCGAGCAGTGTGCCAGCCTGCTTTCAGATTTTCTCTCAGACGTCGTGCATTGATTTCGATTGCCACATCATCTCTTGAAAACACTACTGCGCGATCAAGTGTTCTGAGCGACGAAGAACGGTCGGACGTCTTTACCTTTGGTCCCGTGATACTCGGTCGCAATGATCTTGAAGCCAGCCTTCTCCATCAGATGCGCCAACTGGGTCGCGTTGACGGGATGCACCCGGCTGGGTGCCTTCCCGATGAATTGCAGGATCGGGATGGCAAGCCGGATCAGCGGGTTCATCTGCCCCACACAAGGTGTCTTGGTGATAAAGTAACCTCCGGGCTTCACCATAGCGCGGATGAGCGTCAGCGTACGCTCAAGGTCGTCCACAAGATGGATGTAGTTGAACCCAAGCACGGCATCATACCGGTCTCCTCGCTCGGCCAGTGCGTCGGCAGTCGTCGCTTCAAAGTGCAGTTGCGGAACCGGCTGCGAGTCTGCCTTTTCCCTCGCGATCGCGATCATTTCCGGCGAGATGTCAGTTGCCAAATAGCTGGCAACCGCAGGGGCAATACGCAGCGCCGCCGTGCCGGTGCCGCAACCCAATTCAAGCACATGGTCGTCTGGCTTCAGCAACTCACCGACACGGGACAACGTGTTTTCGAATGCATCAAGATCACGAATGGAGCCCGCTGCATACTTCCGGGCGACGCCGTCCCAGAATTTCGCATCATGTGCTGTCGTCATGGTGCTGTCCGTAGTGGAGATCATTGTCATGATACGTGGATCCTCAGGTGTGCAGTGTTGAAGCCGGCTGGCCAAGTCAGGATTGGCAGGACATGGCGCGCCAACGCCGAGTACGACCGGCTGCGTGTTAGACCTTGATTGCTCTGTTGCCGCTGGTTTACTCATACGTTCTTCAAAAGTGAATTGCCTAAAATTGTACATCAAATATACGTATTTGCATGAGTAACTTCGATTGGAATCAGGCGCGTGCATTCTGGGTCACGGCAGAAGAAGGATCTTTGACCCGTGCAGAGA
>JAWVYF010000103.1:0-9361 GCA_033722845.1 Anderseniella sp.
CAAGGAAGCCGCCAAGACCGGCGCCAAGAAGTGGGCCGCCGTTGCCCCCAACTATGCCTATGGCAAGGAAGCTGTTGCAGCCTTCAAGAAGGAGCTGACCAAGCTGGTGCCGGATGCCGAGTTTGTTGAAGAACAGTGGCCGCCGGTGTTCAAGATCGACGCCGGACCGGTGGTGCGTGCCGTTGAAGCCGCCAAGCCGGAAGGCATCTTCAACGTGACCTTCGGGGGCGACCTGGCGCAGTTCGTGCGCGAGGGCAACCTGCGCGGCACGTTCGAAGGCCGCACCGTGGTTTCGCTTCTGTCGGGCGAGCCGGAATACCTTGAGCCGCTCAAGGGCGAAGCGCCCAAGGGCTGGATTGTCACCGGCTATCCGGCATCTGCCATCGACACGCCGGAGCACAAGGCGTTCTATGATGCCTACAACAAGAAGTGGGGCGAAGCGCCCAAGCTTGGCTCGATCGTTGGCTACAACGTGGTGAAGTCGATCGAGGCCCTGCTCAACAAGGCCGAGAAGTATGACGCCGAAAGCCTCGTCGAAGCTGCCAAGGGCCTCGAAGTGCCTTCGTCGCCATCCGGCCCGTTCATGTTCCGCGCACAGGACCACCAGGCCACCATGGGTGCCTGGGTCGGCAAGACCGACGTGAAGGACGGTATGGGCATGATGGTCGACTGGTTCTATGCCGACGGCAAGGACTTCCAGCCGAGCGACGAGGAAGTCGCCAAGATGCGTCCGGCAGAGTAAGCCGTCTGGCACAACATCAAGGGTGTGGCGCGGGGCAACCCCGCGCCCGCCTGCAAACTGTACGCACCGGGAAGGCGTGCCGGGCAGCTGGTTGAGCCGATAGCCGCGAGGGGCAATCCATGAGTTTCTATTTCGCCCAGTTTCTGACCGGGCTGTCGAGCGCTTCATCGCTGTTTCTGGTGGCATGTGGCCTGTCGCTGATCTTCGGCGTGACCCGCATTGTCAATTTTGCGCACGGCTCGTTCTACATGCTGGGTGCCTACGTGGCCTATGCGCTGGTGCAGCACGTCCCCGGCTCGATCCTTGGCTTCTGGGGCTCGGTGCTGGCGGCGGCACTGATCGTGGCTCTGGTGGGCGTGGTCATCGAGATGATCATTCTCAAGCGCATCTACAACGCGCCCGAGCTCTACCAGCTGGTTGCGACGTTCGGCATCGTGCTGATCATGGCAGACGCGATCTTGTGGATGTTCGGCGGCGAGGACCGGTTTGGCCCGCGTGCGCCCGGGCTGGACGGGGTGGTGCGTATCTTCGGCGAACCCATTCCGCAATATGACCTGCTGCTCATTGCGCTCGGACCCATCGTTCTCGGACTGATGTGGCTGCTGCTCAACCGCACCCGTTGGGGCATTCTTGTACGCGCGGCCACGCTGGACCGCGAGATGGTCGCAGCGCTGGGCGTCAACCAGTCATGGCTGTTCACCACGGTGTTTTTCCTCGGCTCCTTTCTTGCCGGTCTCGGCGGCGCGCTTCAGGTGCCGCGCGTGTCGATCAACCTCTTGATGGACCTGTCGATCATTGCCGAAGCCTTCGTGGTGGTGGTCATCGGGGGCATGGGATCGATCCCCGGTGCATTCGTGGCGGCGCTGCTCATAGGCGAGCTCAATGCCTTCGGTGTACTGGTCCTGCCGCAGGCCACCATCGTGCTGGCGTTCGTGGTGATGGCGGTGGTGTTGATCATCCGGCCCTACGGCTTGTTCGGCAAGGCCGAAGCTGCCGCTCACGCGGCCGGTCAGGTGGAAGCGCCGATCCGTCCGGCCAGCCCCCTGATGAAGGCCATTGCGCTGGCCGCGCTGGCCTTTCTGCTGGCATTGCCCTTGCTGTTCGACAGCTTCGCCGTGGTACTGGCAACCGACATCCTGATCTTCGCCCTGTTTGCTGCCAGCTTGCACTTCATCATGGGCAATGGCGGCATGGTTTCGTTCGGCCATGCAGCCTACTTCGGCCTTGGCTGTTATGGCGCGGCGTTCATGGTGAAGTATCTCGGCGGTTCAATGGAAATGGCGCTGATCGCAGGCCCGCTGTTCGCCGGTCTCGGAGCGCTGATCTTCGGCTGGTTCTGCGTGCGGTTGTCGGGCGTCTACATGGCCATGCTGACGCTGGCCGCTGCGCAGATCGTGTGGTCCACCGCGTTCCAGTGGCAGGAGCTCACTGGTGGCGATGATGGCTTGCTGGGTATCTGGCCATCTGAATGGGCCAAGTCCAAGACCGCCTACTACTACCTGGCGCTGGCCTTGTGCGGCGGTGGCATCCTGCTGCTCAGGCGGATGATCTTCTCGCCGTTCGGCTACACCTTGCGCGGTGGCCGTGACAGCCCCAACCGTACCGAGTCCATCGGCATCAACCTTCAGTCGCAACAGTGGCTGGCCTTCATCATTGCGGGTATTTTCGCCGGGATTGCCGGTGGCGTGTACGTGTTCTCCAAGGGATCGATCTTCCCCGATGAAGCTGCCATTCCGCGTTCGGTCGATGCGCTGGTGATGGTGTTGCTCGGTGGGGTGCAGACCCTGTCCGGCCCCATCGTGGGGGCAGGTGTGTTCCGCCTGCTCGAAGACGAGATCTCCAGGCTGAACTACTGGCGCGCCATACTCGGCGGCATCATCGTCGGCATCGTTATCATTGCGCCCGAAGGCATTGCAGGCTTCATCAAGCGCATGGCGATCAGGTTCGGGCTTGAGCGTGACGGGGAGGCGGCAAGATGAGTACGCCGGTTCTTTCGGTCCGTAACCTGTCCAAGTCCTTCGGTGGCCTGAAGGCGGTGTCGGATGTCTCGTTTGACTTGCAGCAAGGCGAGTTGCTGGCGCTGATCGGACCCAACGGAGCGGGCAAGACAACCTGTTTCAACATGCTCAATGGACAGCTCAAGGCGGATACCGGCGAGGTGAAGCTCAACGGGGAAAGCATCCTGGGCTTGAGCCCGCGCAGGGTATGGCGCAAGGGGGTGGGCCGGACCTTCCAGATCACCGCAACCTATGCCTCGATGACCGTGCGCGAGAACGTGCAGATGGCGCTGATATCGCACCACAGGCAGACCTGGAACCTGTGGTCGCGCGCGTCCGCCCAGCATGTGTCGCGGGCAGACGAGCTTCTGGACCTGGTCGGCATGGTGGACCAGGCCGAGCGGGCTGCCGCCATTCTGGCTTATGGCGACCTCAAGCGGTTGGAACTGGCAATTGCGCTGGCGCATGATCCGATCCTGTTGCTGATGGACGAACCGACCGCCGGCATGGCACCGAAGGAGCGCGTCCGGCTGATGCAACTGACCGCAGACATCGTGGCGTCGCAAGGCATCTCTGTGTTGTTCACCGAACACGACATGGACGTGGTGTTCTCTCACGCCCATCGCATCATGGTGCTCAACCGCGGCGAGCTGATCGCCACGGGCAGCGTCGAAGACATACGCAATGACCCGCACGTGCAGGAGGTTTACCTCGGCGGCGGGCGGCTGTTCGAGGACAAGGAGAAGGCAAATGGCTGATCCGATGCTCGAACTTGATCGCGTCAACACCTACTACGGCAAGGCGCACATTCTGCACGATCTGTCGTTCAGCGTTGGCGCGGGCGAGGTGGTTGCCCTGCTGGGCCGCAATGGCGCCGGCAAGACCACCACCATGCGCTCGATCATGCAGCTGGTGCGACCATCATCCGGCAGGGTGGTGTTTGAAGGAAACGACATCACCCGCTGGCCGACCCACAAGGTTGCGCGATCCGGCCTTGGCTACGTACCGGAAGAACGCCGCATCTTCGCTGATCTGACCGTCATGGAAAACCTTGAGGTTGGCCGCCAGCCGCACCGCGAAGGCTATCCGGACTGGACCGTCGAGCACCTGTTCGAGCTGTTTCCCAATCTGGCGGAACGGCGCAACAACCGTGGCAAGCAGATGTCGGGTGGCGAGCAGCAGATGCTGACCATCGCCCGCACGCTGATGGGCAATCCGAAATTGCTGTTGCTGGATGAACCATCCGAAGGCATCGCGCCGGTGATTGTCGAGCAGATGGCCGAGACGCTGCTGGAGATCAAGGCAAAGGGCCTGACGGTTGTGCTGTCCGAACAGAACCTTCACTTTGCCCGCATCGTTGCTGACCGTGCAGTCATCATCGAAAGCGGCTCGGCGGTGTTTGATGGCACCTTTGCAGAGCTGGAAGCGCATCCGGAAATCCGCGACCAGTATTTGTCGGTCTAGCGGGCGTCGAACCATGCGGGCTCGAACCGGTCCACATCGCGCAGAAGTTCGATGAAGCCCGACGCCTGGTGTGCAATGGTGGCACGGCCCTTGTCGGCCGTGGCTGCAGCGGCATTGCCGGACACGCCATGGGCGTTGAGATCGTGCATCATCCAGCCGAACCGGTGTGGTCCATAGGCGCGAAGATGGGTCAGGTCGCGGGCAAGGCCGCGCTGCAGCGATCCGAAATCCTGTGCCTCTTCCATATTCACCGAAGCCGGGCAGTGGGCCAGCATGATCGAGGTTTCAATGTCACCACCGTGAATGCCGAACCGGATTTCGTCTTCACCGAACAGCCCCGGCGGATAGCCGAAACGCATCCAGGCGGTGGCCACGCACAACATGCCCAGCTCGGCGCGCGCCCGCATGATCACGGTGTCGGCCACGGGCGTATTGCCGCCATGCGAGCTGACAATCACTGCCTTGCGCAGGCCTTGCTGTTTCAGGCCCTCGATGATGCCGAGCCACTTGGCGGCAAGCTGGTCCGGATCGCCGGACACCGTGCCCGGTGTGTCGCCATGCTCAGCCGACCAGCCGACTTCCTCGACAGGCAGAAACGTCACCGGCAAGTCCTGCGGCAGCTGCTCCACCGTGGCGGCCAACATGGCGCGGGCAATGTCGGCATCGGTGGAGGCCGGCAGGTGCGGCCCGTGCTGCTCGGTGGCGGCAACCGGCAGCACGCCAATCCAGCCGCGCGTATCTGCTCCGGCAAGCTGGCCGGCGCTCATGTCTGTCCAGTAGGGGGCCGGGGTCACGGGTAAGGGCACCTTCACAAATCACAACAACCGGAACCGGCCTTCAGTTGAAGCCGGTCCCGGTTGGGATATTGTACTAGGCTACCATGCCTTGAAATTCAAAACGAGGCTTATGGCTGCGCCGTGCTGCCGCCGCCTGAGCGTTCGGCTTCCAGCGGCTTGGTGTTGCCAGCCTTGTAGTCGGTTGCCCGCTTGTGGGCCAGTTCACCGTCCATGGCGATGTCGGTGTCGAGCACGTACTCGGGCCACGGATCGACCGTTTGCATGGTGCGTGCGGCATAGACCGCATCACCGGCGGCAGGCGAGATCTTGTCCGAGCGCGTCATGTGGCTGTAGCTGTTGCACCCTGCCAGCACGAGGCAGGCAACAAGGCCCAATGCCGCTTTCGGCATGGCGAACTTACTTGTAAACGGCTGCATTGGTCCCTCCCGGCAGGTCGATCATGTGGCCATAAGGGCCTTTTACGTGACCGCCATTTTCAACGAATGACTGGTAGTTGCGGCTGACCTCGACCTTGCCCTCCAGGAACAGCTCGGCATCGTTGGACGACACAGTCTGGTCGAGCGGCGTCGGGATCCGCTTGGACGGATCGATCGGCCGGGCGAGCCTCGGTGTGATGATGACCAGCAGGTCGGTTTCCTGTTTCTGGAAGCCGGTCGAGCGGAACAGGCTGCCGAGAACCGGCACGTCGCCCAGCCATGGAATCTGGTCGGCATTGCGCGAGTTGAAGGTTTGCAGCAGGCCGGCAATCGAGATCGACTGGCCGTCGCGCAGCTCAACCGTGGTCTTGGTGCGCCGCACGATCAGGCTCGGGATCACGATGCTGCCGCCCGAGATCGTGCGGGTGTAATCAGCCTCGCTGACTTCGGGTTCGATGGTCAGGTTGATCAGGCCATTGTCCAGAACAGTCGGTGTGAAGGCCAGGCTGACGCCGAATTTCTTGAACTCCACAGACACCTTGCCATTGTCCTGTGCCACCGGGATCGGAAATTCGCCACCGGCGAGGAAGCTGGCAGTCTCGCCTGAAAGCGCGGTCAGGTTGGGTTCGGCAAGACGGCGCGCTGCGCCCTTCTTCTCAAGTGCCTGAATGATGATGTCTGCAGACGCTCCACCGGTCAGCATGTCGGCGATCAGCCGGCCGAACGGCGAGGTGGATGCATTCGACGCGATCGTCGGCCCAAACGGTTGGAAGCTGATGCCGCCGGCGTTGACGCGGTAGTTGACGCCGAGATCGCGGCTGGCATTGCGGTTTGCCTCGATGAAGCGGACTTCCAGCTGAACCTGCTGGCTGGCACCGACGGACATCGCATTGGTGACGCTGTCACCGGCAAAGTCCTTGGCAATCTGCATGGCGCGGGCAACGGCAGTTGCGCTGCGCACTTCACCTTGCAGCAGAAGCCGGCCATTGACGCTTTTGACGCTGATCCGCTCATGCGGCAGAACCGAGCGCAGGGCTTCCTTGACGCCGGACGTATCGAAGGTGACTTCGATATTGATGACGCCCATCAGTTCGTCTTCTGCGTTGTACAGAGACAGGTTGGTGCGGCCGATCTGGCGGCCAAGCACATAGAACGATTTCGACCCCAGCGGCGAGGCGTCGGCGGTTTCCGGATCGCCGATCACCAGGTTGGCGATGGCCGAGCGCGACTTGATCGTTTCCGACTGCCCGACCGGTACCTTGATGGTCATCACCGAATTGAAACCGGGTTTGAATACCTTGGCCGCTTGCGCGCCCTGTGACCCGGCTGTCCAGATGCAGATGATGCATGCAAGTGTGGTGACAAGCCTGATAGCCTGCTCCTTCCACTGCACCGGCAACTGCTGTCCGATCGTTGAAACTGACATTCTCTTTCTCCCTCCAACCCCTTGCGAACTGTTTTCACCAGCATGCGATCTGCATGACATGCCGAAGCTTCGTAAGCGGGTCCCCTCTATCCCTTGAGTTTGATTGACTACTCGGTTGGCGCACCGGCCACGCGGGGCGTGGGCGCAATGGCTGCCGATGGCTGCACGTTGTTTGCAGGTGCCGCTGCAGGTTCGTCCTGCGGCTGGGCCATGCGCACCGCGCTACCCTTGGACCCGCGTATGATGTTGATGGTGCCGCTGCTTTTCACCTGGCCGGTCAGGTCACTGACGGTGACGGGCGCGGTCTTGTGCTTGTCGTCCACCCCTGTCGGACGCAGTATCAGAGACAACCTGCCCACGGATGCGCCGAGCACCAGCCTCTGGGCCATGGCCGGATCCACTTCCAGCGTCACGGCGCGCGACACGGATGGCTGTTCAAGCCGGTCATCGGCGACCTGGTCGATAGCCAGAACCCGCAAGTCCTGCAGGAGCACGTCTGCCTGTGACGACAATGGATCGCCCGAGCGTGTGTTGCGCGTCAGCATGACGTCAACCCGGTCACCGGGCAGAACGAAGCCGGCCACACCGAACACTTCATCAACCGGCACGGTAATGGCGCGCTTGTCTTCACTCACCAGCGCGGCCAGCGTGGCGCGCTGGCCGGGTCCGGTGATCTTGCCGGCCAGAACCGGCTCATCGATTTCCATGGCGCTGAGCACCGAACGCGACTTGTTGTCGATCAGCACATCGGCGACGGTCCGGAACGAACCTTGCGGTTCTGACCCGGCCACCCACGGAACTTCGCGCAGATTGGACGAGTCAACACGTTCGCCAAACCGCAGCGGACGCGAGGCAACAACGATAGTCGTCATCTCTATGGCAGGTTTGACCGGTTCAGACGGTGCCAGCGAGGCAACCTGCATCTGGCTCATCTTGTAGGCAAAGACCTGACCGGTCACCGTTGCACCCACGACGCCGGCAGTCAGCGCAATCGCCGCCAGAGCCAGCCCGCGCGAGCGCACGGAGTTCAGTTGCAGCGGGCCGAGGCCCTCACGCAGCGAACTGGTCGACCGCGTGCGATGCTTCTCGCGCCACTGTTTGCGCACCTTGTTGTCAGACATTGCGTTTTCTCCCCAACGCCATAAGTCACCACGGCACACAATACCGCACGTGATCGGAAGTCAGGAGAAATGACTGCGCCCAGAGTTAAGTGTTCGTAATCGTAATCGGACTCATGTGGGTTCAAATTTTAAGTTGTCGGATTTGTGTAAAATTTTATATATCGACTTTTATTTCGTATTTTAGTTTCTGACATCAATATTGTTTTACGGATAGCTGCCATGTTGCCTCTCGATTATGTGTCAGGGAGGGCGCACAATGAACCGCTTTACGATTTTTGCTGTCGGCCTGGTTGGACTTGGGCTTGCCGGATGTGCTCAAGGTACGCCGTCCGGGCTGAGCGACGCTGGCGCAACCATTTCTGCCAGTGCGGCAACGCCGAAAAACTTCGCACCGGCGAGTTCGGATCACATGCAGGGTGTGGACGCACGCAAGCATCATGCTGGCCAGGCTCCCTATCATGCATCTGACAATCTGCTCACCGATGCGAAGCAGAATTTCCGAGAAGGCCGGTTCGGCCTGGCAGAAAAGAGCTACCGCAAGGCAGTTGAATTGTCGCCGCGTGATGCCGAGGCCTGGATCGGGCTGGCCGCGTCCTACGACCGGATGCGCCGTTTCGACCTGGCAGACCGTGCTTATGACCAGGCGATCCGTCTCGTTGGCCGCACGCCCATGATGCTCAATAACCTGGGTTACTCGCAATTGCTGCGTGGCGACCTGCGCAAGGCGCGCAAGTATTTCCTGGCAGCTTATGAAGCCGAGCCGGACAATGACATCATCCGCAACAATCTTGAGCTGCTCAATGAAAGCGGCAAGCGCATTGTCCGTGAAAAGGCATAAGCGCACGCAGCCAGCGTCGCGGGCACGGGTTTCACCTGTGCATGCTGCACGCTTGCGCACTGCACTGGCGGTGGGCGCGGTTGCCCTGCTGCCGGCGCTTGTCTGGCAGGCTGGCGATGTTGTTCCTTCGCCTGCCGTTGCTGCACCTGTTCCGGCTGCGGTTGTGACGCGCATGTTCGAGAGCACCGAGACGGTGATCGGCAAGGCGGCTTCCACATGGACGCACAAGAAGGCAGACCGGCTTGGTGATCAGCCTGTTCACAACGGGCCGCAGATCATCGCAACGCCCGGACAACCCGACACCATTGTTGAAGTGATCTCGCTTGCCGCTGACGACGGCGACGAGGCCCTGCGCCAGGCAGAAGATCTGGCGGCACGCGAGGCAGAGCGTGCAGCTTTCTCTGATTGGCTGACCATGGACCGCACAACTGGTGCAGTTCGCATAACCGGTTTCAAGACGAAGCGCAGTGGCGGTGGCCGCACCGAGTGCCGGTCAATCCATGACGGCATCGTGCGTGCCTTTGACATCGCTGACAATCAGTCCCGCGTCATGGCAGACA
>JAWVYF010000104.1:0-9347 GCA_033722845.1 Anderseniella sp.
ACCGGCATCGGGCGCACCGGCGTTGTCGGTGTGATCCACGGCAAGAGCAATACGTCCGGCAAGGTGATCGGGATGCGCGCCGACATGGATGCGCTGCCGATCCAGGAGATCCGGGACCTTGAACACAAGTCCACCATTGATGGCGCAATGCATGCCTGCGGCCATGACGGACATACATCGATGCTGCTGGGCGCGGCGAAATACCTGGCCGAGACGCGCAATTTCGACGGCACGGCCGTGGTGATCTTCCAGCCGGCCGAAGAAGGCGGCGGCGGCGGGCGCGAAATGGTCGATGAAGGGATGATGGACCGGTTCGGCATTCAGGAGGTGTATGGCATGCACAACATGCCGGGCCTGCCGGTGGGCCAGTTTGCCATCCGGCCCGGCGGGCTGATGGCGTCGGCTGATTTCTTCACCATCGACATCGAGGGCAAGGGCGGCCACGCGGCACGCCCGCACGGCTGCATCGACCCGGCGCTGGTGGTGTCGCAGATCGTGCAGGGCTTCCAGTCGATCGTGTCGCGCAACACCGACCCGATCGAGAACCTGGTGATCTCGGTCACGCAGATCCACATGGGCGACGCCAACAACGTGATCCCGCAGACGGCGTGGATGAACGGTACGGTGCGCACGCTCAAACCGGAAATCCGGGATCTGGCGGAAGAGCGGATGACCGCCATGTGCGAGCACATCGGTGCGGCCTACGGCGCCAAGGTGAAGCTGAATTACCAGCGGCTGTATCCGGTGACGGTAAACCACGAGACACAGACCGAATTTGCAGCCTCGGTTGCCAAGCAGATTGCCGGCATCAACAACGTGGATACCGACACGCCGCCGGTGATGGGTGGCGAGGACTTCTCGTTCATGCTGGAAGCGCGGCCCGGTGCGTTCATCTTCGTGGGCAATGGCGACACCGCCGGCCTGCATCATCCGGAGTATGACTTCAACGACGACATCATTCCGGTTGGCTGCTCGTACTGGGCGAAGCTGATCGAAACCGCCATGCCGGCCCACGGCTGACCAGACCGGAGAGACACACATGAGCGCAACCCTGTTCCAGAATGCCACGATCGTGGATGGACAATCGGAAGAGGCGCGCGAGGGCCTCAATGTGCTGGTTGAGAACGGCCGCATTGCCGAAGTGTCCGACAAGGCCATCAAGGCGCCGGACGGTGCGCGGGTGATCGACCTGAAAGGCCGCGGTACGCTGATGCCGGGGTTGATCGACAACCATGTTCACGTCAAGGCGACCATGCTCAACCTTGCCGGGCTGAATGACGTGCCGGTGAGCTACCTGATTGCCTCTGCCGCCCAGATCATGAAGGCAATGCTGATGCGCGGCTTCACCACGGTGCGCGATGCCGCCGGCGCCGACCGGGGTATGGCGGATGCGGTGGAGCACGGGCTGGTGGTGGGCCCGCGCATGTTCGTGTCGGGCCTGGCGTTGTCGCAGACCGGGGGGCACGGCGATTTCCGCTCGCCAACTGCCATCTCGACCATCATCACCTGCGCCTGCCAGGTGTCGGCGCAACAGATGGGCCGCATTGCGGACGGGGCGGACGAGTGCCGCCGTGCGGCGCGTGACGAACTGAGAAAGGGCGCCCACCACCTGAAAATCATGGCCGGCGGCGGGGTGGCCTCGCCGACTGATCCGATCCAGAACACGCAATACTCGTACGACGAAATCCGCGCCATCGTGGAAGAGTGCGAGGCAACGCACACCTACGCCACCGCACATGCCTACACGCCGCACGCGATCAAGCGGGTGGTGGAGTGCGGCGTGGCCTGCGTGGAGCATGGCAACCTGGTCGACGAGGAGTCGGCAAAGCTGATGGCCGAGCGCGGCGTCTATCACGTACCAACCAACATCACCTATTTTGCAATGAACAAGCACGGCAAGGATTTCGGCCTGCCGGAGGTCTCGCTGGAGAAGCTCAAGGAGATCGTCGATGCAGGCCTTCGCGCGGTGGAGATCACCCGCGATGCCGGGGTGAAGATCGGGCATGGCTCGGACCTGCTCGGCCCGTTGCACAAGTACCAGTCGGACGAGTTTTCGCTGAAGGCCGAAGTGCTGGGCAACCACGGCGCGATCAAGGCTGCCACCATGACGAATGCAGAGATCATCCGCCAGCAGGACAAGCTGGGCCAGGTGAAGGAAGGTTTCCTTGCCGACCTGATCGTGGTGGACGGCGATCCGCTGAAGGATATCGGCGTGCTGGAGAACGATGGCGCCAAGGTGCGCCTGGTGATGAAGGCCGGCGAGGTGTTCAAGGATCAGCTCGACGCCGCATAGGGGAGACGCTTTCTGCAACAGCACGTTGCAGGGGCTTTGGTTTTCGGACTAGGCTTCCGCCCACTGAATTTGAAAAACGTATGTCAGCAACAGGGAGTAATGACATGGCAAAGGTGACAAACACGCTCAAGGCGCTGCTGGTTGGCGGCTCCATGCTCGCAGCAGCGGCCTCGGCAGCAAATGCCGAAACGTTCCGTTGGGCGTTTCAGGGTGATGCACAGACGCTGGATCCGCACGGGCTGTTTGAAACGCTCACGCTTGGCTTCCAGGGCAACATCTACGAAGGGCTGGTCAAGCGCGACGACAAGATGGAGATCGTCGGTGCACTGGCCGAGAGCTGGGAGAACATCGAGCCGACCGTGTGGCGCTTCAAGCTGCGTCAGGGTGTGAAGTTCCACAATGGCAACGACTTCAAGGCTGATGACGTGGTGTTCTCGGTGAACCGGCTGAACACCGAAGGCTCGGACATGAAGGTGGTCGCAGCCCTGATCAAGGAAGCCAAGGTGGTGGATGACTACACGGTGGACATCATCACCCCGTCGCCGAACCCGATCCTGCCGAACCAGTTCGAAATCTTCTACATCATGGACAAGCAGTGGGCCGAAGAAAACAAGGCCACTGAAGCGACCAACGTGAAGGGCGGCGATGAGGGCAACCATGCCAACCTCAATGCCAACGGCACCGGCCCGTTCATTGTGAAGGAGCGCCAGTCCGGCGTGAAGACGGTCCTGGTGCGCAATCCGGACTACTGGAACAAGGACATGAAGTCCAACATCACCGAAGGCATTTTCACGCCCATCGCCCAGGACGCGACCCGCGTGGCAGCGCTGATCTCCGGCAATATCGACCTGGCCTATCCGATGCCGGTGCAGGACTGGAAGCGGCTTGAGGCGGCAGAAGGCGTGAAGCCGCTGACCGGTCCGGAAGCACGTACCATCTTCCTCGGGTTTGACCAGCTGCGCGATGAGCTTGTCGGCTCCAACGTGAAGGGCAAGAACCCGTTCAAGGACGTTCGGGTGCGCAAGGCCTTCTACCAGGCCATCGACATCGAGGGCATCAAGGCAAAGGTGATGCGCGGCGCCTCCAACCCGGCTGGTCTGCTGGTTGCACCCCAGATCAACGGCTACAACGCGGCCTACAATGACCGGCTGCCGTATGACGTGGATGCAGCCAAGAAGCTGATGGAAGAAGCAGGCTACGGGGATGGTTTCGAAGTCACCATGGACTGCCCGAACGACCGCTACGTGAACGACGAGCAGATCTGTCAGGCAGCCGCTTCGATGCTGGCCAAGATCAACGTGAAGGTGAACCTGCTGGCGCAGACCAAGTCGAAGTACTTCGGCAAGGTGCTGGCCCAGAACGGATATGACACCAGCTTCTTCCTGCTGGGGTGGACGCCGTCGACCTTCGACAGCCACAACGTGATCTCGTCGCTGATTGCCTGCCGTGGTGGCGAAGACAAGATCGGCGCATTCAACCTGGGCGGCTATTGCAACCCGAAGATCAACGAGCTGACCGCCATGATCCAGTCGGAAACGGACCAGGCCAAGCGCCAGTCGATGATCGACGAAGTGTGGAAGATCCACGCCGATGAAGTGGGTCACATTCCGCTGCACCAGCAGCCGCTGTCGTGGGGCGTGTCGGACAAGGTTGACGTGGTGCAGCGTCCGGACAACCAGCTCGACCTGCGCTACGTGGTGGTGAACAAGTAAGCCAGGCACCACTGACAAGATTTGACCGGGCCGCGACCTGCCAACGCGCACTCGCGGCCCGGCAACCAGACCATCCGGGCGGGGCAAACCTTAGATGCTGACCTTCATTGCAAAGCGGCTTGTGCAGTCGGTGCTGGTGATGTTGACCGTGGCACTGATCGCGTTTTCGCTGTTTCGCTATGTGGGTGATCCGATCAACAACATGGTCGGGCAGGACACCACGCTTGAGCAACGTGAGGAACTGAAGGAACGGCTGGGGCTGAACGACAGCTTCATCGTGCAGTTCGGCCGGTTTGCAAAGAACGTTGCGCAAGGCGAGTTCGGCTTTTCCTATCAGCACCGGCGGCCGGTGTCCGAACTGATCGCCGAGCGGCTTCCGGCGACGCTGGAGCTATCGCTTGTATCAGCCATACTGGCGCTGCTGATCGGCGTGCCGATGGGCGTGTACACGGCCATCCGGCGTAACAGTTTCCTGTCACACTCCTTCATGACGTTGTCTCTGGTGGGCATATCGCTGCCCACCTTCCTGATCGGCATCCTGCTGATCCTGCTGTTCGGGGTGATCCTGCGCTGGCTGCCGACGTTCGGACGCGGCGACGTGGTGCAACTGGGCTGGTGGTCGACAGGGCTGCTGACGGCATCCGGGCTGAAGTCGCTGATCATGCCGGCCATCACGCTGGCGCTGTTCCAGATGACGCTGATCATGCGGCTGGTGCGCTCTGAAATGCTGGAGGTGCTGCGCACCGACTTCGTAAAGTTCGCCCGGGCCCGTGGCCTGCAGGAACGCTATGTGAATTTCGTCGTGGCGCTGAAAAACACCATGGTGCCGGTCATCACCATTACCGGGCTTCAGCTGGGCTCGATCATCGCCTTCGCGATCATCACCGAAAGCGTGTTCCAGTGGCCGGGCATGGGCCTGTTGTTCATCCAGGCGGTGGGCAATGTCGACATCCCGATCATGGCCGCATACCTGGTGCTGATCGCGTTCGTGTTCGTGGTCATCAACCTGGTCGTGGACATTCTCTATGTGGTGGTTGATCCGCGCTTGCGCGTTGACAGCGCGGGAGGCCACTAAAGCATGAGTGTACGCCCGCAAGACGTTCGCGAACGGAGCTGGCTGGCACGCGCTGCCGACAGCGACCTGTGGTACAGCTTTATCCGCTCGCCGGTGACGGTTGTCTCGGCTGTGCTGACCATCATCTTCTTCCTGGCCGCAATACTGGCCGGCGTTATTGCCCCGCACGATCCGTTCGACCTGGCGTCGATCTCGATCATGGATGCAAGCCTGCCGCCGGCCTGGCTGGAAGGTGGCGACCCACGGTTCCTGCTGGGCACCGACGATCAGGGGCGCGATATCCTGTCGACCATCATTTACGGCTCGCGCATTTCGCTGATGGTGGGTTTTGCGTCGGTGATCTTTTCCATGGTGCTGGGCATCGGGCTGGGACTTGTGTCGGGCTATGTGGGCGGGCGGCTGGATGCGTTCATCATGCGCGTCGCCGACATCCAGCTCTCATTCCCCGCCATCCTGATTGCACTGCTGATCGACGGTGTGGCGCGGGGTGTGCTGCCGCGCGACATGCACCAGAACCTTGCCATCTATGTGCTGATCTTCGCCATCGGCGTGTCGGGCTGGGTGCAGTATGCGCGCACGGTGCGCGGCTCGACACTGGTCGAGAAGAACAAGGAATATGTGCAGGCAGCCCGGGTCATCGGCATCGGACCGGCGACAATCCTGTGGCGGCACGTACTGCCCAACGTGATGGGGCCGGTGCTGGTGATCGCCACCATTCACCTGGCGATCGCCGTAATCACCGAGGCGACGCTGTCGTTCCTCGGTGTTGGCGTGCCGCCCACCACGCCGTCACTTGGAACGCTGATACGGATCGGCAACGACTTCCTGTTCTCCGGCGAGTGGTGGATCACCATCTTCCCCGGCATCGCGCTGGTGCTGCTGGTGCTGGCAATCAACCTGCTGGGCGACTGGCTGCGCGATGCGCTGAACCCGAAGCTGAGGTGAGATGAAGGCAGACGCCAAACATATGCCGTTGCTGGCCATTGAGGGCATGCGGGTGGAGTTTCCGTCCAGGCGCGGGCACGTGGTCGCGGTTGAGCGGCTCGACCTGACGCTGGAGCCCGGCGAAATCCTCGGCGTGGTGGGGGAGTCCGGGGCGGGCAAGTCCACCATCGGCAACGCGGTCATCGGCCTGCTGGAGCCACCGGGCGAGATGACGGAAGGCACGGTGGTGCTGAAGGGCGAGCGCATCGACAACCTGGATGATGCCGGCAAGCGGAAAATCCGCGGCAACCGGATTGGCATGATCTTCCAGGATCCGCTGACCTCGCTCGATCCGCTGCAAACTATCGAGCGGCAACTGGTGGACACCATTCAGCAGCACCTCAACGTGTCGGACGCAGATGCGCGCAAACGGGCGGTGGCCCTGCTCGATGCGGTGGGCATTCCTGATCCGGATGTGCGCATCGGCCAGTATCCGCACCAGTTTTCCGGCGGCATGCGGCAGCGTGTGGTAATCGCGCTGGCGCTGTGCGCAGAACCCGAACTGGTCATCGCAGATGAACCCACAACCGCGCTGGACGTGTCGGTACAAGCGCAGATCCTCGACCTGATGAAGAGCCTGTGCCGGGAGCGAAATGTGGGCATGATCCTGATCACCCATGACATGGGCGTGATTTCGGAAACCGCCGACCGGGTGGCGGTGATGTACCGCGGCCGGGTGGTCGAGACGGGCACAACGAACCAGATCATGAGCCGGCCAAAGCACGATTATACCAAGGCGCTGATCTCGGCTGTACCGCGGCCCGACAAACGGCTGAAGCGGTTCCCGCTGGTGACCTATATCGAGGACGCAGGCGAGCGGCCCGGCGGATTTGACCTGTCGACCCATTGGCTCGGCAAGGCGCGCAGCGACGAGGTCTTTGACGGTAACCTGGTTGAGCTTGAAAACGCGCACATGCGGTTCATCACCCGGCACTCGATCTTGCCGTCCAAGCGGCTCTACCTGGATGCGGTCAAGCAGGTGTCTTTCGCCATCAAGCCGGGCGAGGTGTTCGGGCTGGTTGGCGAATCCGGCTCGGGCAAGTCAACCATCGCACGGATGATTACCGGCATTTACAAGCCCAGCGGCGGGGCAATCCGGTTTGCCGGCACCGACCTGACAGCGCTCAACAGCCGTTCAGCGCAGGCGCCCTACCGGCGTCAGATGCAGATGATTTTCCAGGACCCGTTTTCGTCACTCAACCCCAGAATGCGGGTGCAGGACATCATCGAAGAGCCGATCCATTTCCACAACATGGCATCCAGCAAGGCAGAGGCGGCGCAGATCGTACGGGACCTGCTTGACGTGGTGGGGCTGGGTGCTGCGGCTGCGGCCAAGTTTCCGCACGAGTTTTCCGGCGGGCAACGCCAGCGCATTTCCATCGCCCGCGCACTTGCCACGCGGCCACGGTTCCTGATTTGTGACGAGCCGACATCGGCGCTGGACGTATCTATCCAGGCGCAGGTGCTCAACCTGTTGAAGGACCTGCAGCAGGAACTGAACCTGACCATGCTGTTCATCAGCCATGACCTGCCGGTGATCCGCCAGGTGTGTGACCGGGTAGGCGTGATGCGGCACGGGCAGTTGCTGGAGGTGGCGGAAACCGAAACGCTGTTCACCAAACCGCAGAACGACTACACCAAGCATCTGCTCAAGTTGATGCCAAAGTTCCGCGGCTTCCGCATGCCGCAACTGGAAACGTAACTGGTTCAACGTGATTTGGGAGAATGGCGCACCGGGGAGGATTCGAACCCCCGACCCCCAGATTCGTAGTCTGGTGCTCTATCCAGCTGAGCTACCGGTGCAAGGCATGAGCGGCGAACCGCCCAAGGCGAGGTGTACTTAGCCCTTTGCCACCGCAAACGCAAGCGCCGTTCGGTGCAAAATTGTCACGTAGATGCTGACGGCGTACGCCACGCCGCAAGCCCGTGCAATGGTGCGGCTTCGGCCACAGCCCGGCCAATGGCGCGGGTCAGGCAGTCTGCCGCCAGCGAGCCCAGCATGGCGATCGTGGCCGGCCGGTTATCGCCAGGATCGACGGCACCGGTGGCAAGCGCGAACACCGTATCGCCGTCAAAGGGCGTATGCACCGGACGGATGGCGCGGGCCATGCCGTCATGGGCCATGATGGCGATGCGGCTGGCCTCGGCGCGGGTCAGCCTTGCGTCTGTGGCGACGACTGCAATGGTGGTATTGGCACCGGCCTCGCGGGCAGCCAGCTTGCTGCCTGCCATGGGGGTGAGCGGCTGAGGGTTTGCTGGTGCGCCGGGTGCAGGCCCGAACTCGCCATCAAGCTCGAAGGGGCGTGCCCACAAGTCGCCGGAGCGCGGGTCGATGCAGGCCCCGACCGGATTGGCGGCCACCAGCGCACCTACGGTGAAACCGTTGAGGAGCGCAGATGCACTGCCGAGCCCACCCTTGACCGTGCCCGTGGTGGCGCCGAAGCCTGCACCGGCATTGCCAAGCGCGAAGTCTGGCGACGATGCTTCCAACGCCTCAAGGCCAAGCTGGCGATAGGGCGGGGTGCCGCCCCACTGCTTGTCCGGACCGAACATCAGATCGAACAGGATGGCGGACGGAACAACAGGCGTCGGCCAGGGTTGTTTGCCGAAGGTGATGCCGCGCCCTCTTGCAGACAGGCTGGCGGTGACGCCGCCTGCAGCCTCGAGCCCGAACACCGATCCGCCTGACAGCACGATGGCATCGACGTTCTGGACCAGGCAGGCCGGGTCGAGCGCGGCGATATCGCGGGTACCGGGCGCGCCGCCGCGAATGTCCACCGCCGCCACGCAAGGCGCATCGGGCAGCAACACGGTGACACCAGTGGCAAAGCGATCACTATGGGCATTGCCGACCTGAAGACCTGTGACATCGGTGATGAGATTGCGTGGACCGGATACGACGGTCGCGGACATGCGGATACCCTTCCCTGAGCAAGTTGACAGCCAGCCTAACCGCACCATGAGCAAGGTCAATTGCAGTTTGGCGGCAGGCAAGGTTAGATACCGGCACCGAAAGCAGAATGCCGGAAGACCAATGCAACGCCTTGCTACCCTGTTTGCCCTGCTGCTGATGATGAGCCTGACGGCTTGTGGCCAGGACACGGCGCCACGCTTGAAGCAGGCCATGGTGGCAACTGCCAACGTACACGCCAGCGAAGCGGCGGCGGAGATGCTGCGCAAGGGTGGCAGCGCAACCGATGCTGCGGTGGCTGCACAATTGGTGCTGACGCTCACCGAACCGCAATCGTCGGGCATTGGCGGCGGGTTGTTCTCGCTGCACTTC
>JAWVYF010000105.1:0-9310 GCA_033722845.1 Anderseniella sp.
CGCGCACGCCTTCCGTCACTCCAACCCGCGCATGGCGCATCTGGAGGACCCGCAATTTCCCGAGTGGGGCAAATCCAACATTCCGCGTATCGAAACCATGCTGGCCTTTCTCGACAAGGAGTTGGCGGATCGCGAATTCATTGCCGGTGACAGTTACTCGGTGGCCGACATCGACGCGCTGTGTGCGGTGGACTTCATGCGGGTGGTGAAACTTGCCATCGGCGATGACCAGCCCAACCTGAAGCGCTGGCACGCCGCCGTGTCTGGCAGGCCCAGCGCCAAGGCGTGAGTGCCGCCGGGCTTGAGGCACTGGTGCGCCGGGTGCGTGCGTGTACGCTGTGCTGCGATGCGCCGGCAAAAGGCAGGCCGCCGTTGCCGCACGACCCACGGCCCGTGCTGCAGGCCTCTGCCACGGCGCGAGTCCTGATCGCCGGCCAGGCACCGGGCACGCGGGTGCATGCCTCGGGCCGGCCCTTTACTGATCCCTCCGGCGAACGCCTGCGCAGCTGGATGGGCATTGGCGAGAGTGTCTTCTACGACGCGTCGCGAATTGCCATTGTGCCAATGGGGTTTTGCTTTCCGGGCCTTGACGCCAAGGGCGGCGACCTGCCGCCCCGGCGCGAATGTGCGCCGGCCTGGCGTCAGCAGCTGATGCAGGCCATGCCGCAAGTGGAATACGTGTTGGCCATCGGCATGTATGCGCAAGCCTGGCATCTCGGCGGAGAGCAGAAGAAGACGCTCACCGAAACGGTGCGTCATTGGCCCGAATATCATGCCCGTCAACCGGTCCGCATCATGCCGATGCCGCACCCCTCGTGGCGCAATACCGGCTGGCTGAAGAAGAACCCGTGGTTCGAGGCAGAGCTGTTGCCGGTCCTGAAACAGGATGTGGAGCGGCTGGTTGCCCGGCCTTGAGCGCACGTCACAGGCTGTCGCGTGACCGCCAGAACTTCAGGATTCCACGCCGCACCAGCCAGACCGCCAGCACGAAGATGACGATACCGCCAAAGATGGCCGGAGCGCGCCCGGAAATGGTGTCCATCGTCGACACGATTTCGGTAACCCAGCCTGAGAAAATGTAGCCAAGAACGCCGACTACGCTCGCCCACAGCGCACAGGCCAGCAGGTTGAAGGGCGCAAATACCCGCGTGGGCACGTCCGATGCCGCCAGCGCCAGCATGCAGGCCGAGCGCATGCCCCACAAGAACCGAGAGATGACGATGAACTTGATCGGATGGTCTGCAAGCAGCCGCCGGGCTTTCTCGCTGCGCCGCTGCAGGGTTTCGTTGCGGCTCACCATAGCCGGCCCAAAACGCCGGAAGATCTGATAGCTGATCTGGTCACCCGTCGTGGCACCGGCGAATGCCACCGCAATAACCCAGAAGATGTCGACCAGCCCCTGGCTGGCCGTCAGCGCACCCAGCAGCAGCGCCGTCTCGCCTTCAAGAATGGTGCCGACATATACGAGCCAATACGCATTGTGGATCAGGGTGTCGATCATATAAAATTGTGTTCCATCGTATTCTGTGACAGTCTATGCCGCACTGCGGGACGGTCAGTCGTCAGGTGGATTGCGTTAACGAGGTTTAATTCCACATCGCGGCGCAAGCGCTGTATTGATTGTCACAAGACAGAACAAACAAGCCGGTGATTCATGGTCAGCTTCCTGCTGGGGAGCCTGCCGTGCCTCCAACATCGGCAATGGCACAAGTCAGGCGAGAACCTCTATGCTGGAAAATGAAGTATTGGACAAGGACAAGGATGCCGCGCGCCGCGAAGAACTGCGTGTCCCGAGCAAGGACGTGCTGCGCGCCTCCGGCCAGGTGCAATCACTCAGCCGCGCGCTGAAATTGCTCAATGCGCTGTCCTATCACGCGCCGGGCCTGTCGCTGTCGGAAGTCGCGCAGGAAGTCGGCCTGCCCAATTCAACGGCGCACCGGCTGCTGACAACCTTGCAGAACGAGCGCTATGTGCGCTTCGATAACGAACGTTCGGTCTGGCTGATCGGCGTACAGGCATTCCGCGTCGGCTCGGCATTCGTGCGCTCGCGCGACCTGGTCACCATTGCCCGGCCGTACATGCGCCGGTTGATGGAACAGTCCGGCGAGACCGTCAATCTGGGGATTGCTGACCGTGGTGAGATCGTCTACCTGGCCCAGGTCGAGTGCCACAAGATGATGCGCGCCATTGCTGGCCCCGGCGGTCGGGCCCGCATGCACTGTTCCGGTGTGGGCAAGGCCATCTTGTGCAACCAGGACGAAGACACCGTGCGCAAGATGTTGCACGGCCGCGAAATGACCCGCGAAACCAGCCATACGCACACCTCGATGGAAACGCTGTTCGAGGACCTCGACCTGTGCCGCCAGCGTGGCTATGCGATCGACGATGAGGAAAACGCAATCGGTTTGCGTTGTGTTGCATCGCCCGTGTTCGACGAGCATGGCGAGCCGTTGGGCGCAATTTCGGTGTCCGGTCCATCGGCGCGCATCACCGACCAGCGGGTTCAGGTGCTGGGTGACCTGGTCAATCGCATTGCCGGTGACATCACCGTTGAGCTGGGCGGCATATCGCGCCGCCGCTAGGTCCAAAGACTGAGCAGGCCGTTAGCAAACACCTGAAAACAAATTGATTTTCGGCAGCCCATCCGGCTGCCGTCGCAGTATGGGCAGGGAAGAGAAATGGTAGAAAAAGCCGATGTGCTCGAAGCATTGTCGAAGGTCAAGGGGCCGGATCTGACCGGTGATCTGGTATCGCTGGGGTTGGTATCGGACCCGGTCATCTCCGGCGACAGCGTGATGTTCGCCATCACCGTGGATGCAGCGCGCGCGCAAGAACTGGAACCCTTGCGCCAGGCTGCCGAGAAGGCGGTGTCCAAGGTTGCCGGCGTCAACAAGGTGATGGCTGCGCTGACCGCAGAGGTGAAGGCGGGTGCGCGTGCGCCTGCCGCCGCATCTGGCGCGCCTGCCGGGCGCACTCCACCACCAGCTGGTGCCAACATGGCAACCCCACCGCCGATGGCTGGCGGCCCCGGCCCGAAGGCGCAGGCTGCGCAAACCATGGCCGGTGTGCCCGGCGTCAAGCACATCGTGGCGGTTGCGTCGGGCAAGGGAGGTGTGGGCAAGTCCACGACCTCGGTCAACCTTGCGCTGGGTTTGCAGGCCAACGGGCTCAAGGTTGGCATTCTCGATGCCGACATCTACGGCCCGTCGGTGCCCCGGCTGCTTGGAATCACTGGCCGGCCGGAACCCGTGTCGCCCGGCGCGCGTACGCTCAAGCCGCTGGAAGGTTTCGGCCTGCAGGCCATGTCGATGGGCTTCCTGGTGGAAGAGGACACGCCGATGATCTGGCGTGGGCCGATGGTCATGTCGGCACTGCAGCAGATGCTGCGCGAAGTCGCCTGGGGCGACCTGGATGTACTGATCGTCGACATGCCGCCGGGCACAGGCGATGCACAACTGACACTTGCGCAACAAACGCCGCTGTCCGGTGCGGTGATTGTCTCGACCCCGCAGGATCTCGCCCTGATCGACGCCCGGAAAGGTCTCAACATGTTCCGCCGGGTAGACGTTCCGGTGCTCGGTATTATCGAGAACATGAGCTATTTCGTGTGCACCAAGTGTGGAGAAAGACACGAGATTTTTGGTCATGGCGGAGCTTCCGCCGAGGCCGAGAAGCTTGGCCTGCCGTTTCTTGGCGAGGTGCCGCTGGACAAGGACCTGCGGCTGCGTTCCGACGCAGGCCAGCCTATCGTCGTATCGGCACCGGATTCGCTGCATGCCGGCATCTACCGTGACATTGCCGCTGCGGTCTGGTCGTCCATCGAGGGCGATGCTGCGGGGCAAAAGCGCGCTGCACCGCGCATAATTGTCGAGTAAAAAACTCGGAATTACCGAGTCGTGAAAGCCCTCTCCACCTGCGCCGATTCCGGTTGCCGGGCGGGGCCTGAGTGCGGCATTCTGTCAGCCGAACATCAGGAGGAAGTGACCGTGCCTCAAGCTGGCGCTTGAAAAGCCAGCGGCACGAGCGACGAAAATGGGCGAGGCGAGTTTAGCTCTGACAATCAGTGAAGAAGATGTGTTGCGGGCAAACGTTTACCGTTTGCTCGCTCATGCGCTTCGTGCCGGCCCGGCACGGGCAGACCTCGATGCATATGCCGCCATGAGCGGTGACGACACCCCGATTGGTCAGGCCGTCGGGGCGTTGGCGCGTGTGTCCGCCAACGTGTCTCCCGAAGACGTGGCGCGGGAATACCAAAACCTCTTTATCGGTGTCGGGCGTGGCGAACTGGTGCCGTATGGCTCTTATTACATCACGGGCTTTCTGAACGAAAAGCCTCTCGCACGTCTGCGCAACGACATGACCAGGCTGGGCATTGCCCGGCGCGACAATGTCAGCGAGTCGGAAGATCATATTGCTGCGCTGTGCGAAATGATGTCCGGATTGATCCTGGGCGATTTCGATGGGGCAGGAGACCTGGGTGAGCAGAAGGCGTTCTTCCAGGCGCATATGGCACCCTGGGCGAAGGCTTTCTTCACCGACCTCGAAGGCGCGAGGTCATCTGTTTTCTATGCCTGCATCGGCCAGCTCGGTGCGGCATTCATG
Organism: Anderseniella sp.; assembly: GCA_033722845.1. Taxonomy (GTDB): domain Bacteria; phylum Pseudomonadota; class Alphaproteobacteria; order Rhizobiales; family Aestuariivirgaceae; genus Anderseniella. The sequence continues at coordinate 4,603 of JAWVYF010000105.1, forward strand.
GATGTGGAGACGCAGGCCTTCGAAATGGTCTGAGGTTTTCATCACCGGTGCCGCCGGCAACGGCGGGGCCACAAACCGGGGCGGCTCAAGCCTGCCTCAAAACGTAAGGAGCGAAGTATGGCAAAGGGAAATGAAAAGGTGGCAACCGGCCGCCGAGATTTCCTCAAGCTTGCTGGCGTGTCCGCAGTCACCGGTACGGCGGCAGTTGCTGCCGGCACGGCAACGGCGGAAGCTGCAGCACCTGTCGAAGGTGCTTCCGGCTACCGGGAAACCGACCACGTCAAGACCTACTACAAGCTTGCCCGCTTCTGATTGACCGCCTTGGGCGGCATTTGGTTGCGGATTTTTGGATAAAACCCCGGACGCTCAAAACGAGTGTCCATTCTGGAGGAAGATTATGCTCAGGAAGAAGACGGGAGAGGTTGCGTTCGGCCCTCGACTGTCATCGGCCCTTACCGATCTGACCGGTGGAGCGATAGACAGACGTACGTTCTTGCGCCGTTCTGGCCTTGCTGTTGGCGGGCTTGCAGCGGCTGCATCATTGTCACCCGGCATGGTGCAGAAGGCTGAGGCAGCGAACGTATCGGGCGCAGTCGAAATCAAGAAGTCGGTGTGCACGCACTGCTCGGTTGGCTGCACGGTCATGGCAGAAACAGTGAACGGTGTCTGGGTGGGCCAGGAGCCCGGCTATGACAGCCCGTTCAACCTGGGCGCTCACTGCGCCAAGGGTGCTGCGGTGCGCGAACACGCCCACGGTGAGCGCCGTCTGAAATATCCGATGAAGCTGGAAGGCGGCGAGTGGAAGAAGATGTCCTGGGCGGACGCCATCAACGAGGTTGGTGACCGTCTGATGAAGATCCGCGAAAGCAGCGGTCCGGACTCGGTCTACTGGCTCGGCTCGGCCAAGCACAACAACGAGCAGGCCTACCTGATGCGCAAGTTCGCTGCCTACTGGGGCACGAACAACATCGACCACCAGGCCCGTATCTGTCACTCCACCACGGTCGCAGGTGTTGCCAACACCTGGGGTTATGGTGCGATGACCAACTCCTACAATGACATCCACAAGTCCCGTGCCATCTTCCTGATCGGCGGCAACCCGGCTGAAGCTCACCCGGTGTCGCTGCTGCACATGCTGAAGGCCAAGGAAGAGAACAACGCCGCATTCATCGTATGTGACCCGCGCTTCACCCGCACGGCTGCACATGCGTCCGAATATGTCCGGTTCCGCTCCGGTACCGACGTGGCGCTGATCTGGGGTATCCTGTACCACATCTTCGAAAACGGCTGGGAAGACAAGGACTTCATCTCCCGCCGCGTGTGGGGCATGGAGTACATCAAGGAAGAGGTGAAGAAGTGGAACCCGGAAGAGGTTGAAAAAGTCACCGGCGTTCCTGGCTCGCAGCTCAAGCGCGTTGCCCGCACCATGGCCCAGAACAAGCCCGGCACCGTGATCTGGTGCATGGGTGGTACCCAGCACACCAACGGCAACAACAACACCCGTGCCTACTGCGTGCTTCAGCTCGCACTGGGCAACATGGGCGTTGCCGGCGGCGGTACCAACATCTTCCGCGGCCATGACAACGTGCAGGGCGCAACCGACCTTGGCGTTCTGATGGACACCCTGCCGGGCTACTACGGTCTTGCAGCCGGTTCGTGGGCACACTGGGCTCGCGTCTGGGAAGAAGACCTTGACTGGATGAAGTCGCGTTTCGGCACCATCAAGGACAAGGACGGCAAGGACAAGCCGATGATGAACGAGAAGGGTATCCCCGTTTCTCGTTGGTTCGACGGCGTGCTCGAAGCCAAGGAAAATGTCGCACAGCCTGACAACGTGAAGGGCATGGTGTTCTGGGGTCACGCCCCGAACTCGCAGACCCGCCTGCCGGAAATGCAGGAGGCCATGCAGAAGCTGGATACGCTCGTCGTCATCGATCCGTATCCGACCATGACCGCTGTCATGCACAAGCGTCAGGATGGCGTCTACCTGCTGCCGGCATCGACGCAGTTCGAGACTTATGGCTCGGTTACTGCATCAAACCGCTCGCTGCAGTGGCGTGAAAAGGTTGTCGAACCGCTGTTCGAATCCCTGCCGGATCACGTGATCATGCAGATGCTTGCAGAAAAGTTCGGCTGGGCCGATCGCATTTTCCGCAACATCGAGGTGAAGGAAACCAAGATCGGCGCGCTGACCGTCAAGGAGCCGCTGATCGAGGACATCACCCGCGAGTTCAACCGCGGCATGTGGACCATCGGCTACACCGGCCAGTCCCCGGAGCGCCTGAAGCTGCACATGGCCAACCAGCACACGTTCGACAGAACGACGCTGCAGGCCCGCGGCGGACCGGCCGACGGCGACTATTACGGCCTGCCTTGGCCGTCGTGGGGCACGCCTGAGATGAAGCATCCCGGCACGCCGAACCTGTACGACACCTCCAAGCCGGTTGCCGAAGGTGGTCTTACCTTCCGTGCCCGTTTCGGCGTCAAGGCGCCGGACGAGTGGGGTGGCGGCAACATGCTGGCCGAGGGCTCGTACTCAGTCGGTTCGGAAATTCAGGACGGTTATCCTGAGTTTACCTTCGGCATGCTGCGCAAGCTTGGCTGGGAAGGCGACCTGACGGCAGACGAACTGGCTGCCATCAAGAAGGTCGCTGGCACCGAGGACGACATGGAGAAGCTCGACAAGGTCAACTGGAAGGTCGACCTCTCGGGTGGCATCCAGCGCGTTGCCATCAAGCATGGCTGTGCACCGTTCGGTAATGCCAAGGCCCGCACCGTGGTGTGGACGTTCCCGGATCCGGTGCCGTTGCACCGCGAGCCGCTGTACACCCCGCGCCGCGACCTGCTGGACAAGTACGCCACGTATCAGGACCGGTACATGCACCGGCTTCCGACCCTCTATGAGTCGATCCAGAAGACCGACTACTCCAAGGACTACCCGATCATTCTGACCTCGGGCCGTCTGGTGGAATACGAGGGCGGCGGTGACGAAACCCGCTCCAACCCGTGGCTTGCAGAACTGCAGCAGGACATGTTCGTCGAAATCAATCCTGTGAATGCCAACAACCTTGGCATCAAGGACGGCGACATGGTCTGGGTGGAAGGCCCGACCAAGGCCAAGGTCAAGGTCAAGGCCATGGTGACCGAGCGAGTGGGGCAGGATGTTGCCTTCATGCCGTTCCACTTCGGCGGTCACATGCAGGGCGAAGACCTGCGTGGCATCTACCCGCAAGGGGCTGATCCGTATGTCCTGGGTGAAGCGACCAACACGGCGCAAACCTACGGCTACGACTCGGTCACCCAGATGCAGGAGACCAAAGCCACCCTCTGTAACATCACCAAGGCATAAGAAAGGAGACACAGCAAATGGCTCGCATGAAGTTTCTTTGTGATGCTGAGCGTTGCATCGAGTGCAACGCGTGTGTCACCGCGTGCAAGAACGAGCACGAAGTGCCGTGGGGTGTGAACCGCCGGCGCGTCGTGACCATCAATGACGGCAAACCCGGTGAACGCTCCATCTCGGTGGCGTGCATGCACTGCTCCGACGCACCCTGCATGGCCGTGTGCCCGGTTGACTGCTTCTACCAGTCGGCCGAGGGCGTGGTCCTGCACAACAAGGACCTGTGCATCGGTTGCGGTTACTGCTTCTACGCGTGTCCGTTCGGCGCGCCGCAGTTCCCGCAGGTGGGCAACTTCGGTTCCCGCGGCAAGATGGACAAGTGCACGTTCTGCGCCGGTGGCCCGGAAGAGGCCAACTCGGACGTGGAGTTCAAGAAGTACGGCCGCAACCGCCTGGCCGAGGGCAAGCTTCCGCTGTGTGCGGAAATGTGCTCGACCAAGGCGCTGCTTGCCGGTGATGGCGACCAGGTGTCGGACATCTACCGCGAGCGCGTTGTGGCACGTGGCTTCGGGTCCGGTGCCTGGGGCTGGGGCAAGGCTTACCCCGGTTCCGGTTCCTGATGACCGGTGGCGGGCGAGGTCATCCTTGCCCGCTTTCGTCACACCAACCTGACAAGATGCATGGGGCGGCGAGCGATCGCCGCCCCTGCTTGACGAAAGTACACAACAACAATTATTGAGCCGCGATCATTCTCCACGGGACGGGCAACACGCCAATGATGAATCGATTGACCGGAATGCTTTGTCTGGCGGTGGCAGCGGTGCTGCTGTCAGGCTGTTACGAGGCTGCGTCCGACAAGCCGCTGATGTACAAGAAGGGCGAGTACATCGGCAAAAAGGATGAGGAACTCAGCAGCGAAGCGCGCAACAAGCTGCGCTCGCGCATGTCAATTCAGGGCTCAGGCAGCCTCTAGGACCAATCAGGGGCCGAGGTGCGGCAGCAAGCAACAAAGCCCCGGCAAGCCCGCCCGGCCACCACGCGAACAGCAAACACGCTGAGCCGGCCAAGGGCATCTACAAGCGAGGGACGAGCGTTATGACGACCACTGACCGGATTTCGAAAATGATGCGCAACATCATTGCCGGCCTTGCCGCGATGATTGTTGTGGCCGTGGCACAAACGCATGTGCCTGCAATGGCACAGACGGCCAACCCGGACGTTCAGACCGAAGCCCAGGGCTCGGTTGCTGACAGCCAGATGTGGCAGGCCATTCGCAAGGGCACGACGGGCAACGTTTCCATTCCCGACAAGAACTCGGCCACGCTGATCCAGTCGGAAGGCGACAACTGGCGCGCCATCCGCAACGGA
>JAWVYF010000106.1:0-9276 GCA_033722845.1 Anderseniella sp.
CATCTGGATGAAGCCGCCGTTGTTGTCGAGGCTGACCTTGCCGGTAAGCCTGTAAACAGGGCCATCAGGCGTGTTTACGGTAGAAAGCTGGCCGGCTGATACGCCGCCCATCACCTGGTCGCTGACCAGTTGCCAGCGGGGTGAGAAGGTTTGCATGGCGATCAGGCCGCGCGGGCCTGCTTCTCAAGCGCAGGATCCAGTGTGACGGTGAGGCCGTCAAGATCTTCGGAATAGATCAACTGGCAGCACAGGCGCGAGCCCGGCATCACGTTTGGAACGTTGTCGAGCATGTCCTCTTCGTCGTCGCGGGCCGGGTGCAGCTTGCCCGTCCACGCATCATCCACAACTACGTGACAGGTGGCGCAAGCGCATGCACCGCCGCAGGTGCCTTCCATGGGCAGGCCGTGTTCGCGGATGATTTCCATAACCCGCCAGCCTTCGACCGCTTCCAGTTCGTGCTTGTGCCCGCCTGCGTCGATGACATTGATCACGCCCATGGCTGCTCTCCTGCAATGCAAACTCGTTTGTGCGCTAACAATAAGTGTTGAGCTACATTTCATCAAGTTGTTAGTACGCTAACATCATTTGACCAATTTGTGCACCGCACAATATGTCGCGTGAGAACAGCTCAGGCATAACATGCCGATTGCTGAACAGGCCTGAGACACGCTATATGTTCGTTCAAACGAACATTCAGATCACCGGGGACCGATCATGGCGACGACAAAGCCGCGCAAATCCCGCAGCGCTTCCGAAGTTTCGCCGGAGCTTGGCAAAACCATCCAGCGGCTGCGTAAGGCCTACAACATGTCGCTGGGCGACCTGTCCGAGCAATCAGGGGTGGCCAAGTCCATAATTTCCCAGATTGAGCGCAACGAGACGAATCCCACCCTGTCGACTGTGTACCGGCTGAGCCAGGCGCTTGATACGACCATCGAAGAGGTGTTGAAGAGCGATAAGGCCGATGCCTTCATCGAGTTTCAGGCGCGCGCTGCTGTGCCGTTGCTTGAGAGTGAGGATGGCCTGTGCCGGCTTGCCATTGCCGGGCCGCTGAACCTCGTGGACCATCTTCAATGGTATGATTTCCACGCCAAACCAGGCGGCGTTCTGGAAAGCGAGCCGCATCCGCCGGGCACTATCGAGCATCTGTACATGGTCTCGGGCGAAGTGGAGGTGTCTGTGGATGGCGATGTCCGCCGGGTCAAGGCTGGCGAGGCCCTGCGATATCACGCCGACCGGCCGCACAAGATCGTCAATACTGGCAGTGATGCGGCTCACGCCAGCATGGTGCTGGTTCTGCGTCAGCCCTGATCAGCAATGCGCCCCGCCATGTGCCCGGGGGTGGGACACGGCAGGGCGCACTTGTCATGCCGGCACCGGCTTCAGACCCTGGCCGGGCATGAAGTCAGGCCTGTCAGGAACAGTAGTCCTTGACGATATCCGAGGTGGGCAGTTGCCTCGCCACGTACTGGTCCATGCTGGCATGGGCCTGAACAAGGCTTGAGCATAGCCGCGACTGTTCGGACATCACCGAAAACGAGTTGATGCCGAGCACGATCAGGACTGCCACCAGGACCGCGCAGATTCGTGCCAGCTTGTTGGCCACTTCCAGTCGTTCATTGGCCAACCGCTGCCACGGTATGATGTTTTGGTTTTCTGCTACACGCAACATGATCTCTCTCTCCCTCACGGTAGTCTGAAGGGCCGTCTGCAAGGCCCCGGGCCGGTTTGGTGCAAAACCAACTTGAGGATTTGTTTACTACGTGCCGGGGTGGGCGTGGTGATAAATGGGTTGTTAACCTTGCGCAGATGTGAACGCAGGAAGCGCAATTTTTGCAGAAGTTTATTCTGATTTTTGCCGAGTTTGAGTTGCCGTCGGATTTGCTTCTGAAGCCAAATGATCTATGGCTCGCCCAACGAGGCTAAACGGCCGATTCGCAAGCAGCAGGGGATTGAGTCATGGCAACAGGTGCATTCATTGCAGGCTGTGCCGGTCTTGAACTGACCAGCGCGGAACGAGCATTCTTTCGTGAAACGCAGCCCTGGGGGCTGATCCTGTTTGCCCGCAACGTGGACAGCGCCGGCCAGATCCGGGCGCTGACGTCCGGCTTCCGCGAGATTGTCGGGCGAGCAAATGCGCCTGTCCTGATCGATCAGGAAGGAGGCCGTGTTCAGCGCATGCGTCCGCCGAATTGGCGCAGCTATCCGCCCGGCCGGGCCTATGCTGCCCTTTATCAGCGAGACCCGGTGGCCGGGCTGAAAGCCACGCGCGCGGTTTATCGCCTGCTGGCGCAAGATTTGGCAGAGGTTGGTATCAACGTGGATTGCGTGCCTGTGCTGGATGTGCCGCAACCCGGTTCTCACGAGATCATCGGCGACCGCGCCTACGGCATGACGCCGGAGCAGGTCGCGCTGCTTGGCCGAGCCGCGTCGCAGGGGCTGATGGATGGCGGCGTGCTTCCGATCATCAAGCACATTCCGGGACACGGCCGTGCGTTTGCCGATAGTCATCTGGAACTTCCCGTTGTGGATGCATCGCGGGAAGAGCTGGAAGCGATCGACTTTCCGCCTTTCGCCGCGCTTGCTGATATCCCGATGGCGATGACTGCCCATGTTGTCTATTCGGCACTGGACCCGGACAACTGCTGCACACTGTCAGCGCAGGTGATTGGCCAGGTCATCCGTGGCCAGATCGGCTTTGACGGGCTGATCATGTCGGATGATTTGTCGATGAAGGCACTCAAGGGTTCATTCCGCGAGCGGGGCGAGCGCGCTATTGCGGCAGGCTGCGATGTGCTTTTGCATTGCAACGGCGAGATGGATGAGATGACAGAAGTGGCGAAAGCTGCCGGCGTGCTGGAAGGTGCATCAGCTGCGCGGGCCGACCGGGCGCTGTCAATGCTGCGCAATCCTGACCATTTTGACCATGAGGTGGCTGAAGCCCTGCTGGAGGAGCTCACTGGTACGGTCAGTTGAGGCCTCTGGCGCACCACATCACTTGCGGATAAGTGGTGAAGCGGGCTGTCAGAATTGGTCAACGCCGCTATATGTGGTGTATGTATGCGGGGCGTCCCGCGATATCTGGGCCTTGGTATGAGCGACACGACAAGACAGGACGGACAGGACGAGCTTTGGCCTGACGGCGAAGGCCCGGTGCGCCTGATGCCGGAGCCGGAAGACGAAGGCCAGCCGCTGATCGTGGATGTGCAGGGTTTTGAAGGCCCGCTCGACTTGCTGCTGCAAATGGCGCGCACTCAGAAGGTGGATATCACGCGGATATCCATTCTGGCGCTTGCCGAGCAGTACCTCACCTTCATTGAAGACGCCCGGCGCATGAAGCTTGAGTTGGCGGCTGACTATCTGGTGATGGCTGCCTGGCTTGCATATCTCAAGTCGCGGCTGCTGCTCCCCAAGGAAGACGACAGCGGTGACGAGCCGCCGCCGGAAGAACTGGCAGCCCGGCTGCAATTCCGGTTGCAGCGGCTGCAGGCGATGCGTGATGCCGCAGCCAAGCTGATGTCGCGTAACAGGCTGGGCCGGGATGTGTTCCAGCGCGGCTGGCCCGAACCGGTGGTGGTCGACAAGCAGCTTGAGTGGGGCGATACGCTGATCGACCTGTTGCAGGTCTATGCTGACCGGCGGCAGCGCTCGGTGGCGCATCGCACCTACGAGATCCGCCGTCAGCCGGTCTGGACCTTGAAGGAAGCCCGCATTGCGCTCGAGCGCATGTTGGGCCAGATGGACGACTGGGGCCGGTTTGACAGTTATCTGGTGCAATACATGGTCGAACCCGAGAAGCGCGCTTCGGTGATTGCTTCCGGGTTTACCGCATCGTTGGAATTGGCGCGTGAAGGGGTGCTGGAAGTTCGGCAGGAGAAGCATTTTGAACCGATCTACATGCGCCGGGCACGCGCAGGTTAAGACAATTTTGGGGTGAGTTCCGGGGCAGGCGGTTGAGCCTGCAATCGGCAAAGGGGCTGATAAAGTGGCAAACGAAGCAGTGAAGCGGGACGAAACCGAGGAACCGGCTGAAGCGGCGGTGGAAGCTGTGGCAGACGATGAAGGTATGGCGCCTGAGGAAATCGAGGCGGCAGCGGACGATTCCGACCTGCCTGATTACCTGATGCGCAAGGGCGAGGCGCTGTCCGGCCAGATGCCGGAAGTGCAACAGCGCCGCGTTGTCGAAGCCTTGTTGTTTGCTGCATCCGGCCCGATTGCCGAGAAGGATCTGGCTACCGCATTGCCGAAGGATGCCGATGTCCCGGCACTTCTGTCGTCGATCCAGGAAGACTACGCCATGCGCGGCGTGAACCTGGTCCGCGTGGCGGGCAAGTGGGCATTCCGGACGGCTGAGGATCTGTCGTTCCTTCTGCGCAAGGAGGCGACCGAGCAGAAGAAACTGTCGCGGGCCGGCCTCGAAGTGCTGGCGATAATCGCCTACCACCAGCCGGTGACGCGTGCGGAGGTGGAGGAAATCCGTGGCGTTGCCACGTCCAAGGGCACGCTCGACATGCTGATGGAAATCGGCTGGATCAAGATGCGTGGCCGCCGCCGCACGCCAGGGCGTCCAGTGACTTACGGCACAACGGACGCCTTCCTCGAGCAGTTCGGTCTGGATACGGTGCGTGACCTGCCGGGCATGGCTGAACTGAAAGGGTCGGGCCTGCTGTCCGGCAACCTGCCGCCGGACATGTTCATTCCCACGCCCAAGGATGACGATGCGCTGGGGCCGGATGAAGACCCGTTGGATGGCGATGAGTTCGAGCCGGAGCTGGAAATGCACCTGCCTGATGAGGCGGATGACGACCAGGCGCCAGCCGACGAGCCGGATGAAGCCCTCAACATGGACCTGCCAGAGGTGCTCGACGAGGACCGGTGAGGGCTATTCTTCTGCAGGGCGGGAACCATTGGCAATTGCCGCACTTCTCGTGTAATCACCGCGTCCACCATGACTGACGTCCTTCACAGAACCTCCCGGGGCCGCTGGGGCCCGCGCGGCACCGCTGCAGCGGCGTTTGCCTCGTCCGTCACCTTCGACGACGTGTCGCTCGCCTTCGGCGAGACGGAGGCTGTGCGCAATGTGTCGTTCGAGTTGAAACAGGGCGAAATCATTTGTCTGCTGGGGCCGTCGGGCTGCGGCAAGTCCACGCTGATGCGGCTGGCAGCCGGTGTGGAGCGCCCGGATTCGGGCCGCATCCTGCTGGACAATGTGGAGGTAGCGTCCGCGCGCACTTTCGTGCCGCCGGAGAAGCGCTCGGTCGGGTTGATGTTCCAGGACTATGCGCTGTTTCCGCATCTGACCGTGCTGGGCAATGTGACATTCGGGCTGATGGGCGTGGACCGCAAGAGCGCCGACAGTGCAGCGCATTCGGCGCTGTTGCGCGTTGGGCTGGATCACCTGGCACAGTCCTATCCGCATGAATTGTCTGGCGGTGAGCAGCAGCGCGTGGCACTGGCCCGCGCCATCGTACCGCGTCCGGCGGTGCTGCTGATGGACGAGCCGTTCTCCGGGCTCGATCAGCGGCTGCGTGAACACGTACGCCATGAGACGCTGGCAATCCTCAAGGAAACCCGCGCCAGTTCGATCCTGGTCACGCACGACCCGGAAGAGGCCATGGGCATGGCCGACCGTATCGTGCTGATGCGCGAGGGCAGGGTGGTGCAGATCGGCACGCCCGATGACCTCTATCGCCACCCGGCAGACCCACAGGCTGCACGCTTCTTCTCGGACGTGAACGAGTTGCGCGTGCGTGTGGTGAACGGCTACGCCGAGACGCCACTTGGAAATTTTGCGGCACCGGGCGCGGAGGAAGGTGGTCCGGCACTTGTGATGCTGCGGCCGCAGGCCTTCGTGCGCACGTCCGACAACTATGAAGGTTCGCTGCCTGCAACGCTGGTTGACCAGCGCTATCTTGGCGACAAGGTCGAGCTTTCGCTGCAGTTTGACGGGCTGAACGAGGTGGTGTTTGCGCGCGTGGCAACGACCGGGTGTCCTCAACTGGGTGAAAAGGCCTGGTTCCGCCTCGACCCGGACCACATTTTGGTATTTGACAATCCGGGCGAATGACCCCACTTCAAGATGCGTCAAACGGCTAATGCCTGCGCGCCAGTACGCTTGTTGCGACGATCAGACCTTTCTGCAATAGTGCGCGGCGATTTTTCAGATATCGGCTCGGGTGGAGCCTCTAGAGTTCAGGGAGAATTTTCATGTCTATCGGACCGTGGCAGATCATCATTATCGTGTTGCTGCTGGTCATCCTGTTTGGCCGGGGCAAGATTTCCGAGCTGATGGGTGACGTTGCCAAGGGTATCAAGAGCTTCAAGAAGGGCATCGCTGAAGACGTCGATGATGCCAAGGACAAGGTTGCCGATACCGCGAAGACCATCGAGCACGAAGCCGAAGAGGCTGTCGAGAAGGTCAAGGACAAGGCCAAGGGCTAAGTCCCGTTTAACCCCATGTGATCGCCGCGGCATCGTTTGGGTCAGCGCGCGCATACTGGAACACGAAACAACATGTTCGACTTCGGCATTGGCAGCACGGAACTGATCGTTCTGGGTGTTATCGCACTGATCGTGATCGGTCCGCGCGATCTGCCGAAGGTATTGCGCACACTCGGCCAGGTCATGACCAAGGTCAGGGGGCTTGCCCGCGAGTTCCAGGGTCATATCGAGGAAGCGGCAAAGGATACCGGTCTTGACGAGATCAAGAAGGATATCTCGAAAGCGACCAGTTTCTCTGCTTCTGACATTCTGGACGACAAGCCGCGTACGCCCGGCAAGGTTGAAAAACCTGCCGATGCGAAGCCTGCGGCCGACGCCAAGGACAAAACCAAGACTGCGGCAGCTGACTCCAAACCAGCGGCAAAGAAGAAGCCTGCCAAGGCTGATGACGGCGGCAAGGCATGAGCACGCGCACCGAACAGGATGAAGCCGAGATCGAAGCCTCGAGCGCGCCGCTGATCGAGCATCTTGCGGAGCTGCGGACCCGGCTGATCAAGTCGGTCATCGGCTTTGCCATCATGTTCGTGGTGTCGTTCTATTTCGCCGACAAGATTTTCAACTTCCTGCTTTTGCCCTACCAGTGGGCGGTTGGCGACCAGGCAGAAAACCTGAAACTCATCTTTACCGCCCCGCAGGAGTTCTTCTTTACGCAGCTCAAGATCGGGCTGTTCGGTGGCCTGTTTCTGGCCTTTCCGTTGATCGCCACGCAAATCTACATGTTCGTGGCACCTGGGCTCTACAAGCACGAGCGCAGCGCTTTCAAGCCGTATCTTTACGCCACGCCGGTCCTGTTCGTGATGGGGGCGGCACTGGTGTTCTTCCTGATCATGCCGATTGCCATGCGGTTCTTCATCTCCTTCCAGCAGGAAGGTGCAGAGGGCCAGGCGGTGATTGAGCTGTTGCCCAAGGTTTCCGAGTATCTCGGACTTACCATGACGCTGATCCTGGCGTTCGGCATCTGCTTCCAGCTGCCCGTCATCCTGACCCTGCTGGGCCGCATCGGGATCGTCACGTCACAAGGGCTGAAGGACAAGCGCAAGTATGCCATCGTCGGTGTCTTTGCTGCGGCTGCCATCTTCACCCCGCCAGACCCGTTCTCGCAGCTTGGCCTGGGCATTCCGCTGCTGCTGCTTTACGAGGCGTCTATCCTGACCGTGCGGATGGTGGAGAAAAAGCAGGAAGCCGAGCGCGCGGACGACGACGATGATGACGACGTGGACGAGGCGTTTGATGATGATGGTGCGGTAGAACACGGCCCCTGATTATAGGTGCTGCTGAACAGCGCGTTGCGCTGTATCAAACCGCCAGACCTCCCCGCGCTTTACCTTGTCACACTTGCCGCCTATACAGGCGCCTGATCCTTTGAGGCCAGGTGCTTCAACTTGATTCACTGACACTTTCCGGGTGACTTTTTCCATGTTTGATATCCGCTGGATTCGCGAAAACCCCGAACGCTTTGATGCCGGTATGGCGCGCCGCGGGCTGGAGCCCCAGGCCGATCGCCTGATCGCGCTGGATGAAGCGCGTCGCACTCACGTGCAGAAGCTGCAGGACGCGCAAGCCCGCCGCAACGCAGCTTCGAAAGAGATCGGGGCGGCGATGGGCTCCGGCGACACGGCCAAGGCCGAAGCCCTCAAGGCGGAAGTGGGTGAACTGAAGAGCTTTATCCAGTCTGGCGAAGACGAAGAGCGCAATCTGACCGAGGCGCTCACCGAGGCTCTGTCGACGCTGCCCAACCTGCCGCTGGACGAAGTACCGGACGGGGCAGGCGAGGAGGACAATGTCGAACTGCGCAAAGTGGGCAAGCCCAGGCAGTATGACTTCGAGCCGAAGCAGCATTTTGAGCTGGGTGAGGCGCTTGGCCTGATGGACTTTGAAGCGGCAGCGAAGATGTCGGGGGCCCGCTTTACCGTGCTCAAGGGCTCGCTTGCCCGGCTGGAGCGCGCCATCGGCCAGTTCATGCTTGACCTGCAAACGACTGAGAACGGCTACACGGAAGTGAACCCGCCGCTGCTGGTGCGTGATGAGGCGATGTTCGGCACCGGGCAGTTGCCCAAGTTCGCCGAAGACCTGTTCCGGACCACCGATGACCGCTGGTTGATTCCCACAGCAGAAGTCTCGCTTACCAATCTTGTACGCGAACAGATTCTTGAGGCGGACAAGCTGCCGATGCGAGTGACGGCGCTTACTCCTTGCTTCCGGGCCGAAGCCGGTGCGGCGGGCCGCGATACCCGTGGCATGATCCGTCAGCATCAGTTTCCCAAGGTCGAGATGGTGTCGATCACTGCGCCTGATGACAGCCGGGCCGAGCTGGACCGCATGACCGGGTGCGCCGAGGAGGTGCTGAAGCGCCTTGACCTGCCGTACCGCGTCATTGCGCTGTGCACTGGCGATATGGGTTTTGGCGCGCGGCTGACCTTCGATCTCGAAGTCTGGCTGCCGGGGCAGGACGCCTATCGCGAAATCTCGTCTTGCTCGGTGTGTGGAGACTTCCAGGCGCGCCGCATGAATGCCCGTGTGCGCGATGAAAGCGGCAAGGGCACCCAGTTCGTGCACACGCTGAACGGGTCGGGCCTGGCTGTTGGCCGCACACTGATAGCCGTCATGGAGAACTATCAGCAGGCCGACGGCACCATTGCCGTGCCTGAGGCGCTGAAACCCTATATGGGCGGCATCGACGTGGTGGGGGCCTGATCGTCATGCTTACTCACCCGGACGGCAAACCATTGCGCATTCTGCTGGCCAATGATGACGGCATCAACGCACCCGGCCTAG
>JAWVYF010000107.1:0-9254 GCA_033722845.1 Anderseniella sp.
GACATGTCAGTGAGCCCCAGGTTTCACCGAATTCGGGCTCAGGTATAGAAGGAACGTGATTAGCGCCGGGTTAAGCCGGGCAACGAAACGCCCGTGCTATCGTTCATTATGGTAAATGCGGGGGCACAAAAAAGGCCGGGTGTTTACCCGGCCTGAATTGAAACTGTGATAGCGGAGTATGTTTACTCGGCGTCGGCAGCCTTTTCGGCGGCGTCCTGATCGACCTTGGCGCGCGGCGGCTTGCCTTCGAGCAGCTCCTTGGCCTGCTGGACCCACTCTTCACGCTCGATGCGGCCACCCAGCGACAGCTTGGTGTCGTAATCCTCGATGTCCTGCTTTTTCCACTTGGCGATCTGGGTCAGGCTGGTGACGCCTTCACCGGCCAGCTTGCCGGCCAGCACATCGCCCACGCCGGAGATCAGCGATACATCATCAACCACCTGCGGTGCGTTGGCGGCCTCTGCCTTGGCAGCTGCAGCTTCTGCAGCGCCCGGGATTACAACCTGGCGCTTCTTCTCGGCGATGCGGGCGCGCTTGCCGGTACGGCCACGCAGGTAGTACAGCTTGGCGCGGCGCACCTTACCACGGCGCAGAACCTTTACGCCTTCAACCAGCGGGGAGTAGATCGGGAACACGCGCTCCACGCCTTCACCATAAGACAGCTTGCGCACGGTGAAGCTCTCGTTCAGGCCAGCGCCGGAGCGGGCAATAACAACGCCTTCATAGTTCTGGATACGCGAACGCTCACCTTCGGTGACGCGCACGGCGACGACTACGGTGTCACCCGGGCCAAATTCCGGAATTTCGCGCTTGGCCGCAATTTCCTGAGCCTGCTCGGCTTCGAGCTGCTGAATGATGTTCATCGGTCTGTTCCTTGTTTGGCGCGGCCAGCACTTATTGTTTGCTGAAAAGCCACTCCAATATCTTTGTGCGATCAACTTTTTAACGATCATTCGGCCGCTCTGAGACGCCGGCTGATCTTTGGATGCGGGTCTTTACCCGCGACTTGCTGTCAAAGTCAATGTCTATTGGCGCAAGAACGGCCAATCAGGCCTTTTCGTCGCGGTTTTGGCCCTCCAGAAGGTCAGGACGGCGTTCACCGGTCAGTTTTTCGGCCATCTCGCGCTTCCAGCGGGCAATGGCCGCGTGGTCACCGGACAACAGGACCGGCGGGATCTCCCGGCCTTCCCATTCGCGCGGGCGGGTGTATTGGGGATGTTCCAGCAAGCCGGTCTCGAAACTTTCCTCGCTGCCCGACGCGTCATTGCCCATGATGCCGGGCAACAGCCGCACGATGGCGTCCAGCACTACATGTGCGGCAGGCTCGCCGCCGGACAGGATGTAGTCGCCGATGGAGACTTCCTCGAGATTGCGGGCCTCGATGACGCGCTCGTCGACACCTTCAAAGCGCCCGCAGACAATGATGACGCCGTCTCCGGCGGCGAGCTCGCGGACGCGGGCTTGCGTCAGGGGTTTGCCGCGCGGGCTCATCAGCAGGCGCGGGCGGGCATCGCCTTCAGGTGAGGCTGCGTCGATGGCGCTGGCCAGCACGTCCGGTTTCAGCACCATGCCGGGTCCGCCGCCGGCAGGCGTGTCGTCCACCGAGGAATGCCGGTCCGTGGCGTGATCGCGAATGTTGCGCACGTCCAGCGACCACACGCCATCTTCCAGCCCGCGGCCTGCCATCGACAGGCCGAGCGGACCCGGAAACATGTCCGGGTAGAGGGTCAGAACTGTCGCAGTAAATGGCATTGGTCAAAGTCTTCAGTGTCACCCTCGGGCTTGTCCCGAGGGTCCATTGTGGTGCTTTCTGGATCCTCGGGACAAGCCCGAGGATGACAGCCGGTGAAGTGGCCCGGCTAGTCCAAAAGCCCTTCCGGCGGGTCGATGGTCAGCCGGCCTGCATCCAGGTCGATGTCGGGGACCGTGTCCACGTTGAACGGCACCAGGATCGTCTTGCCTTCGGCCGGTTTCAGCTCCAGCAGCTCGCCGGCGCCAAAGTCCAGTACGGCGACCACAGTCCCAAGCAGGTTTCCGGTTGTGTCATGAGCCGAAAGTCCGATCAGGTCGGCATGATAGATCTCGTCTTCGCCTGCTTCCGGCAGGCGATCACGGTCTATCATCAGCTCGACGCCGCGCAGGGCCTCGGCACCATTGCGGTCATCGACGCCGTCAATCCGGGCAAGAAGCGTGTTCTTGTACGGCTTGACGGACTTGATGGTGAGCCTGAGGCCGTTGGATGCATCCAGCGGGCCATAGCTTGCAATGTCGAGCGGGTTGGCGGTGAAGCTTTGCAGCTTCACCTCGCCCTTGATGCCTTGCGGGCCGGTGATGCGGCCGAGAATGATCGGCTTGTTCACGGCACGACGCCGTAATTATGCAGTGGTTTCTTCTGCCGGAGCTTCGGCAGCAGCTTCTTCTGCAGGGGCTTCAGCCGGAGCAGCTTCAGCTTCGGCAGCAGCAGCGGCTTCAGCTTCAGCGGCTTCCTTGGCAGCCTGGGCAGCTTCGGCTTCGGCGGCTTCACGCTCAAGACGCTTCTTGCCAGGCTTTGCCTTGTTCGGGTTGTTGCGGGCTTCGCGCTTTTCGAGGCCGGCCGCATCAAGGAAGCGCAGCACGCGGTCGGTCGGCTTGGCGCCAACGGACAGCCAGTGCTTGACGCGATCGACGTTGAGGGTCACGCGCTCGGCAGAATCCTTCGGCAGCAGCGGGTTGTAGGTGCCGACCTTCTCAATGAACGAGCCGTCACGCGGGGCGGTGTTCTGCGCCACAACGATGCGGTAGTAGGGGCGCTTCTTGGAACCGCCGCGAGCCAGTCTGATTTTCAATGCCATCTTGGTTTACTCCTGTAGGTCTAGATGTTCGTTGAATTCTTGAATGCGGGTTGAATCATTTTTTCTTCTTGCCGAAGCCCGGCAGGCCCTTGAAGCCACCGCCGCCAAGGCCGGGCAGGCCGCCCTTGCCGCCGAGCCCCGGCAGCCCGCCGGGCATCCCGCCAGCGCCGGGCAGTCCGGGCAGGCCTTTCGGCATTTGCGGCATCTTGCCTTCGGCGATTTCCTTGAGTTCCGGCGGCAGGGTGGACGGGTCCATGCCGGCAAGCTCTGCCTGCATCTTTTCCATCTCTTCAGGTGATGGCATGCCGGCACCACCGCCCATGCCCATCATCTTGCCGAGCATGCCGCCCTTGCCCTTGCGCATCTTCTTCATCATGTCAGCCATCTGAAGATGCATCTTCAGCAGGCGGTTGATGTCCTGCACCTCGACGCCGGCTCCCCTTGCAACGCGTTTCTTGCGCGAGGCGTTCATCAGTTTCGGATTGCGGCGCTCCTGCTTCGTCATGGACGAGATCATGGCGAGCTGGCGCTTCAGGATGGAGTTGTCGAGATCGACGCCGTCGAGCTGCTTCTTGATCTTGCACTTGCCGGGCATCATGCCCATCAGGCCGGACATGCCGCCCATCTTCTGCATCTGTTTGATCTGGTCGGCGAGGTCGTCAAGGTCGAAGTGGCCCTTCTGGAGCCGCTTGGCCATGGCCTGCGCCTTTTCGGCGTCGATGGTCTGGGCGGCTTTCTCGACCAGCGAGACCACGTCGCCCATGCCGAGAATGCGCGAGGCGATACGCTCGGGGTGGAAGTCCTCCAGCCCGTCGAGCTTTTCGCCGGTGCCGAGCAGCTTGATCGGCTTGCCGGTGACGGCGCGCATGGACAGCGCGGCACCGCCACGGCCATCGCCGTCGATGCGGGTGAGTACCAGGCCGGTGATGCCGATCTGGTCATCGAACGAACGGGCCAGGTTGACCGCGTCCTGACCGGTCAACGCATCGGCGACCAACAGGGTTTCGGCCGGCTTGGCGATATCGCGGCCGGTTTGCACCTCGGCCATCTGCTCTTCGTCGATGTACAGCCGGCCGGCGGTGTCGAGCATGACCACGTCATAGCCGCCCTTGCGGGCTTCCGACATGGCACGCCTGGTAATGGCATCGGGCTGCTCGCCCTTGACGATGGCCAGCGTGTCGACGCCGATCTGTTCGCCGAGGATGGCAAGCTGCTCCTGCGCGGCCGGGCGGCGCACGTCGAGCGAGGCCATCAGCACCTTCTTCTTGTCGCGCTCCTTCAGCCGTTTGGAAATCTTGGCGGTGGTGGTGGTCTTGCCCGAGCCCTGCAGGCCGACCATCAGCACCGGCACCGGCGGTGCGGCCTTGAGGTTGAGCGGGGCGGGGTCCTTGCCCAGCATTTCGACCAGTGCATCGTTGACGATCTTGACGACCATCTGGCCCGGCGTGACCGACTTGATCACCTCTTGCCCGACCGCCTTCTGCTTCACGTCCTCGACGAAGTTGCGGACCACTTCGAGCGCCACGTCGGCTTCGATAAGCGCGCGGCGCACCTCGCGCATGGCGGCATCGACATCAGCCTCGGAGAGCGCGCCTCTGCCGGTCAGCTTGTCGAAAATGCCACTGAGGCGGTCTTGTAAGGTCTCGAACATCAGCAGCCCTCACGACCGGTGACAACAAGCTGACCGATTGTCCGGCGATCAGCTGATCCGTGCTCGCTGATGCTCCGCGCGGGCTGATCTTGCAGCTTGTCAAAAATGCCACTGAGGCGGTCTTGAAGTGTTTCGAACATGATTCTTCCTTGGTGGTCGAACAGCTTTACTCGGCACGTTGTGCCTCGCGCCGTTCTCCATGAAAGACGCGATGTCAGTGGTCCGACACCCGAATAGCCAAAGCAGATTGGCACCCGTGGGCGATCTTCGCTGACGGGTGTGGGCCTCTGACCTCCTGGGCGCAAAACCCATGTGTCAGCAAGCTTGCCAATTCAATTTGGCTTTCGGATTGGCCGGGTCAATAGGGGAAATTGTTGTTTGGGTCAATGGGACTGGCACTGACAGGCCGTTTCACCATATAAGGCGCTCGATATGAGTGCGAATGGCAACATACCCTTTGTGAAGATGAACGGGCTCGGCAATGACTTCATCATTGTCGATGGCCGCGAGAGGGTGCGCGCGTTCACCGGCGATCAGATCCGCGCCTGGTCGGACCGGGCAACCGGCATTGGCTGCGACCAGTTCATCGTGATGGAAAAATCGGACGTGGCGGATGTGCGGATGCGCATTTTCAATGCCGAGGGCGGCGAGGTGGAAAGCTGCGGCAATGCCTCGCGCTGCGTGGCCAGCCTGATCTTCGACGAGAAGGGCACCGACACGTCCACCATAGACACCAAGGGCGGCTTCCTGGCCTGCCGCAAGGCAGACAACGGGCTGGTGACGGTGGACATGGGTGTGCCCAGGTTCGGCTGGGCCGACATTCCGCTGGCCGAGGAGTTCTACGACACGCGCGGCATCGAGCTGCAAATCGGGCCAATCGACAACCCGATCCTGCATACGCCGTCGGTGGTGAACGTGGGCAACCCGCATGCGGTGTTCTGGGTGAACGACCTTGAGATCACCGACCTGTCGAAGTCGGGTCCGCTGCTGGAAAATCACCCGATGTTTCCCGAGCGCGCCAATATTTCGCTGGCGCATGTGATCTCGCCTGAGCACATCGAGGTGAAGGTGTGGGAGCGCGGCGTGGGGCTGACCAGGGCCTGCGGCACGGCAGCGTGTGCGGTGGCGGTGTGCGCGGCGCGCAAGAAGCTGGCGGACCGCATGGTGAAGATTACCCTGCCCGGTGGTGACCTGTTTATCGAGTGGGATGCGCGCGATCACATTCTGATGACCGGGGCGGTCGAGCACGAGTTTGACGGTGTGCTGCCGGTGCTGGAGGCGGTGGGGCCGTGAACAAGCCGGTGGACATTGTGACCTTCGGCTGCCGGCTGAATGCCTGGGAATCGGAGGTGATGCGCTCACACGCCGATGCGGCGGGTCTTGACGGTGCGGTGGTGGTCAACACCTGCGCCGTGACCGCAGAAGCGCAGCGCCAGGCGCGGCAGGCGATCCGCAAGGCGCGCAAGCACAACCCGGATGCGCGTATCATCGTGACCGGCTGTGCGGCACAGACTGATGCAGATGCCTTTGCGCAGATGCCGGAAGTTGACCTCGTGCTTGGCAACGAGGAAAAGCTGAAACCGGAAAGCTGGCGCAGTGGTGTGAAAGCGCGGCGCGACGGTGAGGCCGCGCCGGTTCAGGTGGCCGATATCATGCAGGTGACGCGGGCCCAGAGCCCGCGCATCACCGGGTTTGGCGAAAAGACCCGCGCGGTGGTGCAGGTGCAGACGGGCTGTGATCACCGCTGCACGTTCTGCATCATTCCGTTTGGCCGGGGCAATTCGCGATCAGTTGCACCGGCAGATGCGGTTGCGCAGGTGCGTTCGCTGGTCGAGGCGGGTTGTCCGGAAATCGTGCTGTCGGGTGTCGACATTACCTCGTGGGGCAAAGACCTGGCAGGCGAGCCGCAACTCGGCTCGCTGGTGCGTCGCATCTTGAATGAAGTGCCGGAGCTGAAACGCTTGCGCATTTCGTCTATCGACTCGGTTGAGGCGGATGACGAGTTGCTGGCTGTCATTGGTGAGGAAGAGCGGCTGATGCCACACCTGCACCTGAGCCTGCAGGCCGGCGACAACATGATTCTGAAGCGGATGAAGCGGCGGCATTCCCGCGAGGACGCGATTGCGTTTTGTGAAGAGGTGCGGCGGCGGCGGCCAGACGTGGTTTTCGGGGCAGACATTATCGCCGGCTTCCCGACAGAGACGGACGAGATGTTCGAGAACTCGATGAGGCTGGTGGATGAGTGCGGGCTGACCTTTCTGCATGTGTTTCCGTATTCGAAGCGGCCAGGCACACCAGCGGCCAAGATGCCACAGGTTGATGGTGCAGCGATCAAGGAGCGTGCGAAGCGTTTGCGCGAGGCGGGTGAGGCAAGGCTCGCGGCCTTTGTGGGCGGGCTGGCCGGCAGCGAGCAGGAGGTGTTGTTCGAAACACCCACGCGTGGCCGCACCCGGCAATATGTGCCGGTCGGCGTTGACGCCGGGACGGTGGAACCGGGTAGCATGGCCCGTGTGAGAATCACCCGGGCAGGTGCGGGTGAACTGGGCGGGGATCTGATCGTTTGAGCTTCTTCAAGAAACTGTTCAACCGCATTGGCGGCAAGAAGGAAGAGGATCAGCCGGCCGAGGAGGCTGTGCAGGAACAGCTGCCCGCGCCCGAACCCGAGCCCGAGCCGCAACCTGCACCGGAGCCAGAGCCAGAGCCTCAACCGGTTGTGGAAGCGGCTGAACCTGCGCCGGAACCGAAAAAGAAAAAGGGCCTGCTCGGCCGGTTGAAGGAAACATTCACCGGTCCGTCAGAGGCCGTTGCCGAATCGGAGCCCGAACCCGAAGCCAAGCCCGAACCTGCGGTCGCGCCCGAGCCGGAACCGGAACCCGAACCCGAGCCAGTTGCCGAAAAGCCCAAAAAGGCTGCTGCAAAGAAAAAGGCAGAAAAGGCCAGGCCTCAACCGAAGAAGAAGGCCGAACCCAAAAAGGCGGAGAAGGCTGCAGAGCCTGAAGCCGAACCGGTTGAAGAACCGGTTGCGGAGCCGGAAGAGACTGTTGAAACGGCGCCTGAACCGGTTGCGCCCAAAGCAGAAGTCAAACCCGCTCCAGAGCCAGAGCCAGAGCCAGAGCCAGAGCCAGAGCCAGAGCCAGAGCCAGAGCCAGAGCCAGAGCCAGAGCCAGAGCCAGAGCCAGAGCCAGAGCCAGAGCCAGTTGTGGAGGCTGAACCTCAGCCTGTTGCAGAGGCTGAACCGCAACCACAACCCGAACCAGCCCCGACACCCGAGCCGGAACCGGAACAACCGAAGGGCTGGTTCCGCCGGTTGCGCGAAGGGCTGTCCAAGTCGTCTCGTTCGCTGTCGGACAACATCACCGGCATCTTCACCAAGCGCAAGCTGGATGCCGACACGATTCAGGACCTGGAGGACGTGCTGATCCAGTCGGACCTGGGTGTTACGATGGCCATGCGCATTACCGAGGAAGTTGCGCGCGGGCGCTATGACAAGGAGATTGATCCAGCCGAGGTACGCCGCATCATGGCTGACGAGATCGTCAAGGTGCTCAAACCGGTCGAGATACCGTTCAACTTTGATGCCGAGACACAGCCATTCGTCATTCTGGTGGTCGGCGTCAATGGTGCGGGCAAGACAACGACCATCGGCAAGCTGGGGGCGATTGCGAAGGGCGAGGGCTTCAAGGTGATGATCGCAGCGTGCGACACCTTCCGGGCTGCGGCCATCGAGCAGTTGTCGGTGTGGGGTGAACGGGTGGGTGCGACCGTGCTGTCACGGCCCACCGGCGCTGATGCGGCGGGGCTTGCCTATGATGCGTTGGAGCAGGCGCAGGCCGATGATACCGACATCTTGATGATCGACACGGCAGGCCGGCTGCAGAACAAGGCCGACCTGATGGCGGAGCTGGAAAAGATCGTCCGCGTTATCAAGAAGAAGGATGAAACCGCGCCACACGCTGTGCTGCTGGTGCTGGATGCCACGACGGGCCAGAACGCAGTGGCCCAGGCAGAAGTGTTTACCAAGATTGCCGGTGTGACCGGTATTATCATGACCAAGCTGGATGGCACAGCGCGCGGCGGCATCCTCGTGGCCATTGCGGAGAAGTTCAAACTGCCGGTTCACGCGATTGGCGTGGGTGAACAGATCGAGGATCTGCAGCCGTTTGATGCCGAGGCGTTCGCCCGGGCGATTGCGGGCGTGGAAGAAACGGACGCAGCATGAGTGGCAAAACCAACATCAACCCGATCCTGAAGCTGGCGCTTGAGCTGGGGCCGCTGGTTCTGTTTTTCTTCGTCAACGCCCGCGGTGAAGCAATGATCGAGCGTTTCGGCGTGCAGGACCTGTTTCCCGAGCCGATCTTCCTGGCGACTGCCGTGTTCATGGTGGCGATGCTGATTGCGCTGGCAGTGAGCTGGGTACTGACCCGCCACCTGGCGGTGATGCCGTTGATCACCGGTGTCGTGGTGCTGGTGATGGGTGGGCTGACCTTGTGGCTTCAGGACGACATCTTCATCAAGGTCAAGCCGACCATCGTCAACACGTTCTTCGGCGTGGTGCTGCTGCTGGGGCTGCTGTTCGGCCGGTCACTGCTGGCGTATGTGTTTGATGCGGCCTTCTCGCTGGACGCTGAGGGATGGCGGAAACTGACCCTGCGGTGGGGTCTGTTCTTCCTTTTCCTGGCGGTGCTGAACGAGGTTGTCTGGCGTACCCAGACGACGGACTTCTGGGTTGCCTTCAAGGTCTGGGGAATCATGCCGATCACCATGATTTTTGC
>JAWVYF010000108.1:0-9190 GCA_033722845.1 Anderseniella sp.
CCTGGGTCGGACCGGAGTCCTGGCCACGTGCAGACGGATCGCGATCAACCAGTTCGATCACAGCCATGGGCGCGGAGTCGCCATAGCGGAAGCCGGCCTTGAGCACACGGGTGTAACCGCCGCTGCGCTCCTTGTAACGCTCGCCGAGAACGTCGAACAACTTCTTGACCTGGTCCTCGTCACGCACCTTCGAAATGGCCTGACGGCGGGCGTGAAGATCACCCTTCTTGGCAAGCGTGATAAGCTTGTCGGTGAACGGCTTGAGTTCCTTGGCCTTGGGCAGCGTGGTAACGATCTGCTCGTGCTTGATCAGCGCTGCAGCCATGTTGGCAAACATGGCCTTGCGGTGGGAACTTGTCCGGTTCAGCTTGCGTCCGCTCTTACCGTGGCGCATTGGCCTTCTCCTTGAAACGTAACTGAGGCAGCCTCACGGCTGTCTTTGTGGTGGTTGATCTTAGTAGTGGGTCTCGAACTTCTTGGCCAGCTCTTCGATATTCTCCGGCGGCCAGTTTTCGATATCCATGCCAAGGTGCAGGCCCATTTGTGCCAGCACTTCCTTGATTTCGTTGAGCGACTTGCGGCCGAAGTTCGGGGTACGAAGCATTTCGCCCTCGGTCTTCTGGATCAGGTCGCCGATATAGACGATGTTGTCGTTCTTGAGGCAGTTTGCCGAACGCACGGAAAGCTCGAGTTCGTCGACCTTCTTGAGCAGTGCTGCGTTGAATTCCAGCTCCGGCTTTTCTTCTTCGGTGACAACCTGCTGGGGCTCTTCGAAGTTGATGAACACCTGAAGCTGGTCCTGCAGGATACGGGCAGCGTAAGCCACTGCGTCTTCCGGCGTCATGGAGCCATCGGTCTCCACGTTGAGGATCAGCTTGTCATAGTCGAGCACCTGGCCTTCGCGGGTGTTCTCAACCTTGTAGGACACACGCTTGACCGGAGAATACAGGCTATCGACCGGGATAAGGCCGATCGGCGCATCTTCCGGACGGTTGCGCTCGGCCGGGGCATAGCCCTTGCCGGTGTTGACGGTGAACTCCATGCGGATTTCAGCGCCTTCGTCGAGGGTACAGATCGGCAGCGTTGGGTTGAGGATGGTGATGTCACCGGTTTCCTCAATGTCGCCAGCGGTCACGACACCCGGACCCTGCTTGCGCAGCATCAGGCGCTTGGGGCCTTCGCCCTGCATGCCAACGGCGATTTCCTTGATGTTCAGAACGATGTCGGTCACGTCTTCGCGCACACCGGCAATCGAGGAAAACTCGTGCAGAACGCCATCGATGTTGACCGAGGTCACGGCTGCGCCCTGCAGCGACGACAGCAGGACACGGCGCAGGCTGTTGCCCAGGGTCATGCCAAAGCCACGTTCCAGCGGCTCGGCAACGAGGGTCGCGGACCGGCGGCGGTCACGGCCAGCGTTCACGTCCAGCTTCATCGGCTTGATAAGATCCTGCCAGTTTTTCGTGTTCACGGTATCGACCTCTATGCAGTTACGGGCACCTCACTTGGCCATGTGGCGGCAGTGGATGCCCTGAAATGAATTCAATCTGATGCGGTCCAACCGGCGCAAGCCGCCGAACCGCCAAAGAACAGGCGGCGAAATTGCCTGTCAGACGCGGCGGCGCTTCGGCGGGCGCACACCGTTGTGCGGGATCGGCGTGACGTCGCGGATGGACGTTACCTGCAGACCGACCGCCTGCAGTGCGCGCAGAGCCGACTCACGACCGGAACCCGGACCGCAAACTTCGACCTCGACAGTCTTCATGCCGTGTTCCATGGCGGTCTTGCCAGCCTGTTCGGCTGCGACCTGTGCGGCATACGGCGTGGACTTGCGCGAGCCCTTGAACTTCATCTTGCCAGCCGATGACCAGGCAATCGCGTTGCCCTGCACATCGGTGATGGTGATCATGGTGTTGTTGAACGTGGAGTTCACGTGCGCAACACCAGAGATGATGTTCTTGCGCTCCTTGCGGCGCATGCGTGTGGTATCTTTGGCCATCTGGACTGCTTTCGGTAAACGGGTTCGTTATTTCTTCTTGCCGGCGATTGCCTTGGCAGGACCCTTGCGGGTGCGGGCGTTGGTGTGGGTGCGCTGACCACGGACCGGCAGGCCGCGGCGGTGGCGCAGGCCACGGTAGCAACCAAGGTCCATCAGGCGCTTGATGTTCATTGCCGTTTCACGGCGCAGATCGCCCTCAACCATGTAATCACGGTCGATCGTTTCACGGATCTGAATCACTTCTGCGTCGCTCAGTTCAGTGACGCGGCGCTCTGGGGCGATGTTCACAGCCGAGCAGATGTCCTTGGCGAACTTCGGGCCAATGCCGTGAATGTACTGCAGCGCGATCAGAACACGCTTGTTCGTCGGAATGTTTACGCCAGCGATACGAGCCACGACGCTTTTCTCCTGCCTGCGGCCCGGGCGGCATGTGTGCCGGTAACGGGCCTAAAAATGAACCTATAGGACGGCTTTATGGTGCCTGACGGCAACAAGGCTCACCCCAAGTAGGCGCAATGCTACTTGCGGTCAGCCTCTCAGCAACCGGATTGCGGCAGTTTCTATGCCGGATTCCCCGGCGCGTCAACTGTTTACCCGCCATTCCGGTCCGGCACCGCTAGCCTTCCAGAACCTCCATGATCTGACGGGTCACGTCATCCATGTCCGCCATCCCATCCACACTGCGCAGGTTGCCCTTCGCAGAGTAATACTCAATCAGTGGCGCAGTTTGCGCATGATACACATCGAGGCGCTTCTTCAGCGCATCAGCGTTGTCATCTGCGCGCGGGCCACCTTCGGTCTCGGACGCGCGCTTTTCGATACGGCTGAGCAGGATTGCGTCATCCACCTCAAGCTGCACCACGGCGTCGAGCGTCTTGCCTTTGTCCTTCAACATGACGTCCAGGGCTTCAGCCTGGGCCACATTGCGCGGAAAACCGTCCAGAATGAAGCCGTTGGCGCAATCTGCGTCTTCAACGCGATCAGAAATGATGCCGACCACCACTTCATCCGGCACGAGTTCACCACGGGCCATGATATCCTTGGCCTTCAAACCGACCGGGGTTCCGGCGGCGACGGCGGCGCGCAGCATGTCACCGGTGGAGAGCTGCTTCATGCCCTTGGCGTCTTCAATACGTTGCGCCTGCGTGCCTTTGCCGGCGCCGGGAGGGCCCAGGAGAATGATGTTCATCGGCGAGAGCCCCTCAGTTTGGTTTTCTTCATCAGCCCCTCATACTGCTGCGCCAGCAGATGGCTCTGGACCTGCGTCACCGTGTCCATGGTCACCGACACGATAATCAGCAGCGACGTACCACCGAAGTAGAACGGGATGGCTGCGTACGACGTCAGGATTTCAGGCAGCAAACAGACAGCAGCGAGATAAAGCGCGCCAACGACGGTAATGCGGGTCAGCACGTAGTCGATGTATTCAGCCGTGCGCTCACCTGGACGGATGCCGGGAATGAACCCGCCGTACTTCTTCAGGTTGTCCGCGGTTTCCTTAGGGTTGAACATGATCGCGGTATAGAAGAACGCAAAGAAGATGATCAGCCCGATATAGATCGCCAGGAACAGCGGCTGGCCACGGCCAAGAAGCGCGTTCACGGTGTTCAGCCAATCGGGCCCCTGCCCCTGACTGAAGTTCGATACGGTGATCGGCAGCAGCAGCAGCGATGACGCGAAGATCGGCGGGATCACGCCAGCTGTGTTGAGTTTCAACGGCAGGTGCGATGGGTCGACACTCTGAACCTGATTGCCTACCTGGCGTTTGGGATATTTCACCAGCAGGCGGCGCTGAGCGCGTTCCACGAATACGATGACGGCGATGGTGACCAGAGCCAGAACAATGATGCCCAGGATCAGGAAGGTGGACATCTGACCGGTGCGGCCAAGTTCGAGAATGGCTGCAATCGCTGACGGAAGCTCGGCAATGATGCCGGCAAAGATGATCAGCGAAATGCCATTGCCGATGCCGCGGGCGGTGATCTGCTCACCCAGCCACATCAGGAACACCGTGCCGCCGGTAAGCGTAATGACCGTGGAAATACGGAAATACCAGCCCGGATCAATGACCACATTGCCCTGACTTTCAAGACCCACGGCTATGCCATAGGCCTGCAACGCTGCCAGAATGACAGTGCCATAGCGCGTATACTGGTTGATCTTCTTGCGGCCCTGCTCGCCCTCTTTCTTGAGCTGCTCAAGATGCGGGCTGACCGTCGTCATCAACTGAATGATGATCGAAGCCGAGATATACGGCATGATATTGAGCGCGAAAATTGCCATGCGGCCTAGCGCGCCACCGGCCAGACCGTTGATCCAGCCAAGAATACCGGAGGAATTTTGCTGTACGAGGCGGGCAAGCTCGGTCGGGTCCACGCCAGGAACCGGAATGTAGGTCCCGAGCCGGTAGACAACCAGCGCGGCAAGCGTGAACCAGATTCGTTTCTTGAGGTCTTCGGCCTTTGCCAGCGAAGACCAGCTCAGGTTGGCGGCAAGTTGTTCAACGGCAGAAGCCATTCCCACATCCCTTTTGGTTCGGCCCCCGGCGGCACATCTCGTCTGAACCCGCTATATCGGGATCAGGCCGGTCAAGCTCAAGTGCCTGCCGGCCCGGATGACTGCCCGTCCTTACCCAGCACCGGTCAGGCGTCCTTTTTGTCGCCAGCCTCAGGCTTGTTCTCTTCGCTCGCAATTACAGTCAGCTTGCCGCCTGCCTTTTCAATCGCTGCAGCGGCTGACTTGGTCGCATGGTTCACATGAAGGTCCAGCTTGGCCTTCAGTTCGCCCTGCCCCAGCACACGCACACCATCAAGCGGCTTGGACACAACACCAGCAGCAATCAGCGCGGCCAGATCAACCGGCTTCTTGGCATCCAGCTTGCCAGCATCGACAGCGGCCTGCAGGCGGGCCAGGTTGACCTCGTTAAAGGACAGCCGGTTCGGCTTGGTAAAACCACGCTTCGGCAAGCGGCGATAGATTGGCATCTGACCACCTTCGAAGCCCAGCTTCGGACCACCCGAACGCGAGCCATGGCCCTTGTGACCGCGGCCAGCCGTCTTGCCCTTGCCGGAACCAATGCCACGGCCAACACGCGTACGCTCCTTGCGGGCACCCTTGTTGTCGG
This sequence comes from Anderseniella sp., assembly GCA_033722845.1. Classification (GTDB taxonomy): domain Bacteria; phylum Pseudomonadota; class Alphaproteobacteria; order Rhizobiales; family Aestuariivirgaceae; genus Anderseniella. The sequence goes on from JAWVYF010000108.1 coordinate 5,124, forward strand.
AGATTTCGTTGAGCTTCATCGATCTTGCTCTCTTGCTGCTACAGGCTACATGCGCCTGACGGCACGTATGCCTTGGTAATTACTGTCCGTCGACGATGCGCACAAGGTGAGACACCTTGGCGATCATGCCGCGCACGGCCGGCGTATCTTCCAGCTCGCGCGTGCGATGCATCTTGTTGAGTCCCAGACCGATCAGCGTGGCGCGCTGGTCACCCGGACGGCGCAGCGGCGAGCCGATCTGCTCAACAGTTATGGTCTTCTTCTTGTCAGCCATGTCAGTCCTCAATCAAACCGTATGGTGCCGGGCGGTCGCCCGCCCTGCGTGTCGTTAGTCAGCGGCAACTTCGCCGTCAGTGCGGCGAGAAACAATGTCAGACACCTTCTTGCCACGGCGGGCAGCCACGGAACGCGGGCTGGTCTCACGCTTCAGCGCATCAAAGGTGGCACGAACCATGTTGTACGGGTTGGACGTGCCAACCGACTTGGCAACCACGTCCTGAACGCCGACGCTTTCGAACACAGCGCGCATGGGGCCACCGGCGATGATACCGGTACCTGCCGGCGCCGAACGCAGAACCACCCGGCCAGCACCGTGACGGCCGCGCACATCGTGGTGCAGCGTACGGCCTTCGCGCAGCGGTACGCGGATCATGTCACGCTTGGCACTTTCAGTGGCCTTGCGGATTGCTTCCGGCACTTCGCGCGCCTTGCCGTGACCGAAGCCGACGCGGCCCTTCTGGTCGCCGACGACCACGAGTGCGGCAAAACCGAAGCGGCGGCCACCCTTCACAACCTTGGCAACGCGGTTGATGTGGACCAGCTTGTCGACGAACTCGTTGTCCTGATCCCGGTCACGGTCGCGGCGTGGTTCTCTAGCCATGGATTTGTACCTGCTTCAATTCGTAAGAGTTAGAACTTGAGGCCCGCTTCGCGCGCCGCATCGGCCAGCGACTTCACGCGGCCATGATAAAGATATGCGCCGCGGTCGAAGACGACTTCCTCGACACCGGCCTTCTTGGCACGCTCGGCAACCAGCTTGCCAACGATGGCCGCTGCTGCGGTATCGGCACCGGTCTTGAGGTCCTTGCGGACGTCTTTCTCGAGCGTGGAAGCCGAGGCAACGGTGACACCCTTTGCGTCATCGATGACCTGCACGGAGATGTTCTTGTGCGAGCGCGTCACCGACAGCCGAGGACGGCCATTGTTACGGGCCTTAAGCTCGTTGCGGATGCGCTGTTTGCGGCGCTCTGCGACAGTAAGTTTACCAGACATTGGACTTAAGCCTCTCAGCTTGCGGACCTAGATTCGCGCGTTACTTCTTCTTGCCTTCCTTGCGGAAGATGGTTTCTTCGGCATACTTGATGCCCTTGCCCTTGTACGGCTCCGGCGGACGCCATGCGCGGATCTCGGCGGCAACCTGGCCGACGCGCTGCTTGTCGATACCGGAAATCTCGATCTCGGTCGGCTTGGGCGTCTTGATTTCGATGCCCTGCGGGATCGGATACACAACGTCGTGGCTGTAACCGAGGTTCAGTTGCAGCCCCTGCCCCTGAACAGCAGCACGATAACCAACGCCGTTGATCTCCAGCTTGCGGGTGAAGCCGTCGGTCACGCCGGTGATCAGGTTGGCGATCAGCGTACGCGACATGCCCCAGGCCGAGCGGGCCGGCTTGGACTGGTCAACCGGCGACACGGTTACCTGGTTGTCTTCCAGCTTCACGTCCACAAGATCGACAAGCTGCGTCTGCAGCTCGCCCTTGGGGCCTTTGGCCTTGACGGTCTGGCCGTCGATGGTGACGGTCACGCCATTCGGCACATCAACCGGTTTCTTGCCAATACGAGACATGGGTCTCCTTGCCTCCGATCCTTACTTCGTCGCGCCGGTAACCGGCGTACATTTGTTCAAGCGATGGTCTTTCACCGACTTTAGAAGACGGTGCAGATGACCTCGCCACCTACGTTGTGCTCACGTGCATCGCTGTCAGACATGACGCCCTTGGAGGTCGACATGATGGCCACGCCGAGACCATTGTAAATGGTCGGCAGGTCAGACACCGAGGCATAGACACGGCGGCCCGGCTTGGAAACCCGCTTGATTTCGCGGATTACCGGCTCGCCGTCAAAATATTTCAGCTCAACTTCCAGCTCAGCCTGGCCGTTGGCCTGTTCGGTGACTGCAAAACCGCGGATGTAACCTTCCGACTGCAGCACCTCGAGCACACGCTCGCGCAGACGCGAGGACGGGCTCACCACCTTGGACTTGCCCCGCTGCTGTGCATTGCGGATGCGGGTCAGCATATCGCCGATTGGGTCCGTAACGTTCATTCTCGTTCTCTCCTGAACCTAAAGCGTGTCGCTTACCAGCTTGACTTCACCACACCAGGGACCAGCCCCTGGTTGGCGAGTTCACGCAGGGCAATACGGGACATGGCCAGCTTGCGGTAGTAACCGCGCGGACGACCAGACACTTCGCAGCGGTTGCGCACACGGTTGGCAGCAGAATTGCGCGGCAGTTCCGCCAGCTTGAGGCGGGCTGCAAAGCGCTCTTCCATGGGAAGGCTCTTGTCGTTGGCAGTGGCGCGAAGCTGCTCACGCTTGGCAGCGTACTTCTTCACCATGCGCTTGCGACGGTTGTTCTTCTCGATTGCACTCTTCTTGGCCATGAGCTTATCCGTTTCCTATTCCGTTCTCACCGCACTCAGGCAGCCTGCTGCTGGGATTGCCGCTTGCGGAACGGGAAGTTGAACAGCGCGAGCAGCTCGCGGGCTTCCTCATCCGTGTTGGCGGTGGTGCAGATCACAATGTCCATGCCCCACATGCGGTCGATCTTGTCGTAGTCGATTTCCGGGAACACGATGTGCTCCTTCAGGCCGGTGGCATAGTTGCCACGACCGTCAAAGCTCTGATCGGACAACCCGCGGAAGTCACGCACACGCGGCAGGGCGATGTTGATGTAGCGGTCAAGAAACTCGTACATCCGCGCCTTGCGCAGGGTGACCTTTGCACCGATGTCCATACCTTCGCGCAGTTTGAAGGTTGCGATCGACTTGCGTGCCTTGGTGATCGCTGGACGCTGACCAGCAATCTTGGCCAGCTCTTCAGCTGCAACCTTGACCAGCTTGGAATCGCCAACCGCATCGCCGACACCCATGTTGAGCACGATCTTGTCGATGCGCGGCACCTGCATCGGGTTGGTGTAGCCGAACTTTTCAATCAGCTTGGGACGAACTACGTCCTCATAATGCTTCTTGAGGCGTGGTGTGTAGATATCAGCCATCGATCACCTCCCCGGAGCGGCGTGCGATCCGGACCTTCTTGCCATCATCAAGCGTCTTGTAACCGACGCGGGTGGCCTTGCCGTCCTTCGGGTCGACGTGGGCCAGGTTCGAAACATGGATCGGCATTTCCTTGGAAATGATGCCGCCTTCCTGACCAGCGGTCTGACGCTGGTGGCGGCGGGCCACGTTGACGCCAGAGACGACAGCGCGGTTTTCCTTGGGCATCACGGCGACGACGTCACCGGACTTGCCCTTGTCCTTGCCGGTCAGGACGACAACGCGGTCGCCCTTCTTGATTTTCAGCTTTGCAGCCATCACAGCACCTCCGGTGCGAGCGAAATGATCTTCATGTGGTTGCGGCCACGCAGTTCACGCGGAACGGGACCAAAAATACGAGTGCCGACCGGCTCGCCCTGATTGTTGATCAACACAGCGGCATTGCGGTCAAAACGGATTGCCGAGCCGTCCATGCGCTGAATGTCCTTGGCGGTGCGTACAACCACGGCCTTCATGACGGCGCCCTTCTTCACGCGGCCGCGCGGAATGGCATCCTTGATGGACACGACAATGATGTCTCCCACGCGGGCATACTTGCGCTTGGAGCCACCAAGCACCTTGATGCACTGGACGCGACGGGCGCCGGAGTTGTCGGCAACGTCGAGATTTGTTTCTACCTGGATCATGGCTTTATCCGTTCTTGTTCCAACCCGTACGCCCCCTCACCGGTTTTTCGGTCGCCGGCGGCGCGGCAGCTAGTCATTCTGTTCCCGTCAGACCTTCTCGACGAAC
>JAWVYF010000109.1:0-9181 GCA_033722845.1 Anderseniella sp.
GGAAGCGGTCGACATCACCGAGCGCGATCCGGACAAGCTGTGGCTGACTTTGCTGGAAACCGAAGACGCCTTGATCCCGGATGGCCTGCATGTGATGGGCCGCGACATCGATGCACAGGCGCGCGCCGAGCAGGTTCGAGTCATGGCCGAGACCGATCCCGAAACACGCGCCCGGGTGGACAAGCTGCTGGCCGAAACAAACGAATTGCCTGCCCTTCTCAATGCATTGGGCGGACGCTACATCGCGCCGGTAGCGGGCGGCGATTTGATCCGCTCACCCGACGTACTGCCAACAGGGCGCAACATTCACGCGTTCGACCCATTTCGCATGCCCACCGCGTTTGCACTGGCCGACGGTGCGCGCCAGGCCGAACTGCTGCTGGCCACCCACGCCAGCCTGCCGCGCTCGGTCGCGCTGGTTCTGTGGGGATCAGACAACATCAAGTCCGACGGCGGTCCGATCGCACAGGCGCTGGCCCTTATGGGGGCAAAGCCCCGTTTTGACAGCTTTGGACGGTTGTCAGGCGCTGATCTGATTTCGCTGGAAGACCTGGGCCGGCCGCGTATCGACGTGGTGATGACATTGTCCGGCATCTTCCGGGATCTGCTGCCGCTGCAAACGAAGATGCTCGCCGAAGCCGCCTACAAGGCCGCGATGGCAGATGAACCGGTTGAGCAGAACTTCGTGCGCGCCCATGCGCTTGCCCATGCCGAGGAAATGGGCTGCGATCTTGAAACAGCATCTGTCCGCGTCTTCTCGAATGCCGAAGGCGTCTACGGGTCCAATGTAAACCAGCTCATTGATGCCGGCACCTGGAACGATGAAGACGAACTTGCCGAAGCATTCACCCGCCGCAAGGGCTTTGCCTATGGCCGCGACGGCAAGCCCCGGCAGAATGCTGCGCTGCTGCAAAAGACGCTGGAAACCGTCGATGTGGCCTACCAGAACCTCGAGTCGGTCGAGTTGGGCGTCACCACGGTCGACCACTATTTCGATACGCTGGGCGGTATCAACCGGGCCGTAAAGCGCGCCCGCGGCGTAGAAGCAGCCGTCTATATCGGCGACCAGACACGCGGATCGGCAAAGGTGCGGACGCTGCAAGAGCAGATTGCGCTGGAGACCCGGTCGCGCACGCTCAACCCGAAATTTTTCGAAGGTGTGCTGAAGCACGGCCATGAAGGCGTTCGCGCCATCGAGGCTCACGTGACCAACACGCTTGGATGGTCCGCCACCACAGGCACCGTCGAGCCGTGGGTCTACCAGCGCATATCCGAGACCTTCGTTCTGGACGACGAGATGCGCCGGCGGCTGGCCGAACTCAACCCAGCTGCCTCATCCAAGCTGGCCAATCGGCTAGTCGAGGCGTGTGAACGCCAATTCTGGACGCCCGACGAAGACACCCTGGAAGCGCTGCGACGGGCCAGCGAGGAACTCGAAGACAACCTGGAAGGCATTCCAGCGGTTGCGGAGGCAGTAGCATGAACCTGTATACCAAAGTAAACCGCCATACCGGCCAGCCGCTGCTCAAGCGGCCAGACGGTGAAGGCAGCGTTCAGGTTCATCTTGATCCTGATGTGAATATCGGATCGGCGAAAGTATTCGCCGTCTACGGCAAGGGTGGCATCGGCAAATCCACCACCTCGTCCAACCTTTCGGCGGCCTTTTCCAAGCTGGGCAAGCGCGTGCTGCAGATCGGCTGCGACCCGAAGCACGACTCGACCTTCACCCTCACCAAGAAGCTGATGCCAACGGTGATCGACGTGCTTGAGCAGGTCGACTTTCACACCGAAGAGCTGCGCACTGAAGACTTCGTCTACGAAGGCTACAATGGTGTGATGTGCGTAGAGGCAGGTGGACCACCCGCCGGCACAGGATGCGGCGGTTACGTGGTTGGCCAGACCGTGAAGCTGCTCAAGGAGCATCACCTGCTTGAAGATTCCGACGTGGTGATCTTCGACGTGCTGGGCGACGTTGTGTGCGGCGGCTTTGCCTCGCCTCTTCAACATGCCGAGCGCGCACTGATTGTTACCGCCAACGACTTCGACTCGATCTTCGCCATGAACCGCATCGTGGCGGCCATCAACGCAAAATCGAAGAACTATGACGTGCGAGTCGGCGGCGTTATCGCCAACCGGTCGAAAGCCACCGACGAGATCGACCGCTTCAACGAGGCCGTCGGCCTGAACCGGCTTGCGCACCTGCCCGACGTCGATGCCATCCGCCGTTCGCGGCTGAAGAAGTGCACCCTGTTCGAGATGGATGAAACGCCCGAGATCACTGCCGTCCAGAACGAATACCTGACACTTGCCGACAAGTTGTGGAACGGCACCGAAGAGCTCTCACCGAAACCAATGAAAGATCGCGAGATCTTCGATTTTCTGGGGTTTGACTGACATGCCCACTGCCAGCTACTCCCATCGCCGCGGCGAACTGGAAACCTATTTTGACCGCACTGCGGTCGACGCCTGGAAGGCGCTGACCAGCGATGCGCCGGTCAGCAAGATCCGCGCAACCGTTCGCGCCGGACGGGACCGGATGCGCTCGACGCTGCTGTCCTGGCTGCCTGAAGACCTGACCGGCCTGCGCCTGCTTGATGCCGGGTGTGGCACCGGTGCGCTGTCCATCGAAGCAGCGCGACGCGGGGCCAATGTCACCGCGATCGACCTGTCAGAAAATCTCGTCAGCTATGCGCGGGAACTGGCCAGCGCCGAAAAGTTGCCTGGCAGCGTCAATTTCCTGTCCGGTGACATGCTGGATGCCGGGCTTGGCTCGTTCGACCACATCGTGTGCATGGACAGCCTGATCCACTACAACAGCGCCGACATCGTGCGGGTGCTGGAACAGTTCAGCGCCCGGTGCAATGGCTCGGTGGTGTTTACCTACGCGCCACGCACCCCTGCCCTCAGCGCCATGCACGCCGCCGGCAAGCTGTTTCCGAAGTCTGATCGCGCACCTGCCATCCAGCCGGTCAGCACCAGCGGGCTGCACAAGCTGATCGGCAGGAGTGAAAACCTCACGCCGTGGACAATTGGCCGGGACCAGCGCATCGCCTCCGGCTTCTACACCTCACATGCGCAGGAGTTGGCCCGCGCATGACACCCAGCAGCAAAGCCATCGAATTCTGGAGGCGCATGAGCACGCGGTGGTTGCCGTTTGCCGATGCGGCCAGCGATGACTTGCCCCTGGGCAGGCTCATGCGGCTTGCCATGTTCCAGCTGCCGATCGGTATGGCGCTGGTTCTGATCATGGGCACGCTGAACCGGGTGATGATCGTCGAGCTTGGCGTCCCCACGTGGCTGGTTGCCGCCATGATAAGCCTGCCGATCCTGTTTGCGCCGCTTAGAATGCTGATCGGCCATCGCTCCGATACGCACGTCTCGGTCTTCGGCTGGCGCCGGTCACCTTATATGTGGCTCGGCACAATGCTGCAGTTCGGCGGCTATGTCATTCTGCCGCCCTCGCTTCTGCTGCTGTCAGGCAGCGGTTTCGTGTCTGCAGAAGCTGGCGCGGTGACGGGCAAGGCAGGGGCGGCGTTGGCATTCGCACTTATCGGCTTCGGCATCCACTACACCCAAACGGCCGGTCTTGCGCTTATGAGCGACCTGCTGCCGGATACCAAGCGCCCGCGCGCGTTTGCCCTTTTCTATCTGTTCCAGCTGTGCGGCATGATCGTAAGTGCATTCGCGTTCTCGTGGCTGCTGCGTGATTTCACAAGCGAGTTGTTGATCCGGGTGCTGCATGGCGCAGGAGTTGTGGCGCTTGTGATCAACCTGATTGCAATCTGGCAGCAGGAGCCGCGCGATGCAGAGCGCGCGGCCCGCGTCAGAAGCGCCCCGAAAGTGGGGTTCGCCGAGCAACTGGGCAAGCTGATGAGCGAGGCGCATATGCGCCGCCTGTTGATTGGCATTGGCCTTGGCACCATGGCCTTCAGCATGCAGGACGTGCTGCTGGAGCCATATGGTGGCGAGGTGCTGGGGCTTTCAGTGCCGCAGACCACCATGCTGAGTGCCCTGATGGGAATCGGTACGCTGGCCGGTTTCCTGTTGTCCATCCAGACGTTCTCGCGCGGCATGCATCCTTGCCGGCTTGCAGTCATCGGGCTGCTGACCGGCATACCGGCTTTCACCGCCGTACTGTTCGCCCATCCGCTGGACTCTGTGGTCATGTTTCAGGCTGGCAGCATGATCATCGGGCTGGGTGCCGGTCTGTTTGTGGTGGGCTCGCTATCTGCTGCCATGCGCAGCGCGGCCGGCAACAATACAGGCCTGGTCGCAGGAGCGTGGGGTGCCATTCAGGCAACCGCAGCCGGCGTCGGCATTGCAGCCGGTGGTGTGCTGCGCGACCTGGTTGGCGGCCTTGCGCGCTCGGACGCACTTGGCCCCGCCCTCAATGGTCCGGCCACGTCTTACGGCACGGTCTACCTCATCGAGATTCTTCTACTTTTCATAACCCTGGTAGCGATCGGTCCGCTGGTTCGCAACGCAGGCAATGACGGCAAGCGGCAAGACGAGCAGTTCGGCCTGGCAGAGTTGCCAGGTTGATTGGTTGCACAAAGGAGCAAACCCATGAGCACAGGCGCTATTACATCCTATATCGACGTTGCCCAGATCACGCTGTACGTGTTTTGGGTATTTTTCGCCCTTCTGGTCTGGCACCTGCGCCAGGAAGATCGCCGTGAAGGCTATCCGCTCGAGGCGGACGGCAAGGGCATGACCTCGCATTCGGTCCTTTTCATTCCTGATGCAAAAACCTTCAACCTGCCGCATGGCGGCACAAAGTCGGTGCCGGACGGCATCGCTGATACCCGTGCCATCAAGGCCTCGCGCCGCAACAACTACCCCGGCACACCGCTGGAGCCGACCGGCGATCCGATGGCCGATGGCGTGGGCGCAGCGGCTTACGCCGAGCGTGCGGATGAGCCGGACATGACTTTCGACAACCGGGTGAAGATCGTTCCAATGAGCAACGATGCGCACTTCTCCGTTGCCGAGGAAGACGTTGATCCGCGCGGCAAGAGCGTGATCGGAGCAGATGGCCAGATCGCCGGCAAGGTGGCTGATATCTGGGTTGATCGTTCTGAACAGATCATCCGCTACTACGAGATGAAGCTGGAAGGCTCGCCAAGAGCTCGCTCGCGTCTGGTCCCGTCCACTGCATGCCGGGTCGATGCGCAGGGCAACCTGCTGGTGAACTCGATCCTCGCCAGCCAGTTTGCGGGTGTGCCCACTACGTCTGCCAACGACCAGGTCACCCTGCTCGAGGAAGACAAGATCATGGGTTACTACGCAGGCGGCCGCCTGTATGCCACCCCGGATCGTCAGGAACCGCTGCTATGAGCGACCACGACGATTTCGCATTCGAGCCTGTGCCGGGCATTCCGGCCGAACTGCCAGAGGGGGAAGTCCTCCTCTGGCAAGGCTCGCCCGAGTGGCGTTCGTTTGCCGTACAGGCCTTCCATGCGCGCAAACTGGCTCTTTATTTCGGCATCCTGCTGGCCTGGCTGGCCGCAACCGCATGGTATGACGGACGCCCCGCCGGCGAGGCGCTGGTGGTGCTGTCTTCATCGGCACTGGCATCGCTTGTCTGCCTTGCACTGGTAACAGCGGTGGCCTGGGGCTATGCGCGCACCACCATCTATTCGCTGACCAACAGGCGGCTGATCATCCGGCACGGGCTTGCCATGCCAATTACCATCAACGTGCCGTTTGCGCAGGTCGATGCTGCCGCGATGACACGTCACGGGAATTCCGGCACCGGCACCATTTGCCTGCAGATCGCGCCCGGCAGCCGTTTTGCCTGGTTCAGCCTGTGGCCAAGCCAGCGAGCCTGGCACTTCCGCTCGCCGCAACCGGCCATCAAGTGCATCAGCGAGCCGGAGAAAGCCGCCAACCTGCTGGCCGATGCGATGGTCGCGCAAGGTGGAGACGCCATCAAACGAAGCAATATCAGCGTGCCGGTGAGGCCTGCACAATCCAGCGGCGCGCTCGTAACAAAAACCGCCTGAAGAAGCGGAACATTCAACCAAACTGAATACCAAAGCGAGGAAAACTGGCATGAGAAAACAAGGCAAACCACCACGAATATCACCCCGGATTCTGGGGTTGATCGGCGCGGTCGTCATCTCATCGACCGGCATGGCTGCATTCTCCAGCATGACCGGCAACAAGGCGCAGCTGGCAGGCCTGGGTGACGTGACCGAGGCGCGCGATCTGCGCATCGACACCGCCAGCGGCAACCTGACCTTCATCGATGGCCAGACCGGCCAGATCGTGGCAACACTGCCGACCCTCAACGAAGGGTTTGTGCAAGTAACCATGCGCAACCTTGGCCGCTTGCGTTCGACAGCCGGCCGGTCCGTCGACGCACCCTATCGCCTGCAACGCCATGCCGGCGGACAAGTGGTACTGCTCGACCCGGAAACGGGCACTACCGTTTCGCTGAATGCGTTCGGCCCAACCAATGCGCAGGCCTTTGCGCAGTTGCTGCAGGAGGGCAAGTCATGAGCACCCCCAATGTGAACAGTGCACGCCAGTTCGACATCGGCTGTACGATTGAAATCGAAAATACGTTCGAAAGCCTGCATGCCCATGTGGAGCTGGACGGCGACGTCGAAATCGAACCCGGCGATACGGTGAAAGTGCACGGCGAACCGATTGTCGTGCCCTACGGCGAGAAGGCCGTATTCACCCGGACCGCCACCGTAAAGCGGGCCAGCCCGCTGGAACGGGCGTGGACCAAAGCCACGGGCGATATCGAATTCATGGAACTGCTGGAATTCAGCTTCTCATCGGAGAATGAACTATGACCATCGAAACACTGTCGCTGACGCCACGCGACACACAGAAGATGGCGGAAGAAACCACCATGCTCTCGCCGCGGTTCTACACCACGGATTTTGATGCACTGGACCGCATGGACATTTCGTCGGTGCGCCGCGAGTGGGACGAACTGATCGCCGAGATGAAGTCCGACCCGAACAAGGGCCACTTCAAGCGCAATGAAGACTGGAACGACATCGACTTCGACAGCATGCCGGAGGGTCTGCGCAAAGAATTCATCGACTTCCTGGTGAGTTCGCTCACAGCCGAGTTTTCCGGCTGCATCCTGTACAAGGAAATGAAAAAGCGTGGCAGCAACCCGGACATTTGCGAGCTGTTTGCGCTGATGAGCCGTGACGAGGCCCGCCATGCCGGCTTCATCAATGATGCACTCAAGGATGCCGATATCGGGGTCAACCTGGGCTTCCTGACCAAGGCCAAGAAGTACACCTACTTCCGCCCGAAATTCATTTTCTATGCAACGTACCTGTCGGAGAAGATCGGTTATGCCCGTTACATTACCATCTTCCGCCAGCTGGAGCGTCATCCGGAACTGCGCATTCATCCGATCTTCAAGTGGTTCGAGAAGTGGTGCAATGACGAGTTCCGCCATGGCGAGGCGTTTGCACTGCTCATGCGGGCAAACCCGGAGCTGCTGAAGGGCCGCAACAAGCTGTGGATCCGCTTCTTCCTGGTTGCCGTGTTCGCAACCATGTACGTGCGCGATCATGCACGGCCCGAGTTCCACAAGGCGCTGGGCGTGGATATCGACGAGTACGACATGAAGGTGTTCCGCATTACCTCGGAGATTTCGAAGCAGGTGTTTCCGTTCACGCTTGACCTGGACAACCCTGCCTTCATGGCCGGGCTGAAGAAGCTGCTCAAGGTCAACAAGCAGATCGCAGAAGCCAAGGCTTCCGGCGGGGTTATCGGCAAGGCACGTCAGGCCATGTTGGGCGCGCAAGCCGGACTGGCTTTCCTGCAACTCTACATGGTGCCGGTGAAGGACAACGAACTGCCGGACTCAAGCCGCTTGCAGCCGGCCTGGTAAGGCTTTGAGGTGCGGGAGACACAAAGCACATGACCAACGCGGTCTGGCCAGTCCTGTTGACGATCTTTACCTGGTGGTTCACCACCGGGGTGATCCTCTATCTGGACGGGCTGGATCGCAGCTTCTCCCGGTCGGTGCTTGGCGTATTTACCGTCATTCTCGCAGGCTCCATAGCGGGTGCCTGGCTGACCAGCGCACAGGTCACGCCAATGGGCGCCTACCTGGGGTTCTTGTGTGGTATCGGCGCTTGGGCGTGGATGGAGATCAGTTTCCTCAGCGGCCATGTTACCGGGCCACGCAAGACGGCCTGCCCTGCAAATGCCAGCGGGTTTCAGCGCTTCCGCCTCGCGGTCGCAGCAATCCTCTGGCACGAGTTTGCCATCATCGCCGGAGCTGCAGCCCTCGCGCTTGCAAGCTGGCAGATGCCGAACCAGATCGCGCTGTGGACCTATTGTATCTTGTGGGTGATGCGGACGTCCGCCAAGCTCAACCTCTTTCTTGGTGCGCGCAACCTGTCGGAAGACTTCCTGCCGGACCGCATGCGATATCTCGCAAGCTACTTCCGGCACGCGCCAATCAACATGCTGTTTCCGGTATCGGTGACAGCAGGAACGGCCGGCGTGGTCGTGCTTGCCAGTGCTGCCACGCATGTTGCTGCCACCGACTTTTCCTTCACCGCCATGATCGTACTGGCCACGCTGCTGGCGCTGGCGGTGCTCGAACACTGGCTGATGATCCTGCCGCTTCCCGCAGAACGCCTGTGGAGCTGGGGCATGGCGTCACACAACAAGACCAAACCAAACCTGCCCAACCTGGGCAAAACGATAACGCCGGCTGAATAAAACAGGGACTGAAGCCAGCCACGCCTTTGGAGGGCCTGACATGAACTACGACGAGATTTTCACCACCGCGCTGCAGACCCTGCACGATGCCGGCAACTACCGCGTGTTTGCCGAGCTTGAGCGGCGGATGGGCCAGTTTCCCAAGGCAACGCGCTACAAGCCGGACGGCTCGACCAGCGAAGTCACCGTGTGGTGTTCCAACGACTATCTCGGCATGGGCCAGCACCCGGACGTGATCGCGGCCATGCAAGAGGCAATCGCCTCGTGCGGGTCAGGCGCCGGCGGCACCCGCAACATCTCCGGCACCAACCACCAGCACGTCGAGCTGGAGCGCGAACTCGCCGACCTGCACGGCAAGGAAGCCGCCCTTATCTTCACCTCCGGCTACGTGTCCAACTGGGCCTCGCTCGGCACGCTCGCCTCGAAGCTGCCCAACTGCGCGGTGTTTTCCGATGCGCTCAACCACGCC
>JAWVYF010000110.1:0-9170 GCA_033722845.1 Anderseniella sp.
ACCTCGCGGAAGCTCATCTTCCGCGGCCCGCCCAGTTCGTAGGTCTTGCCGTTGGCCTCACCAGCGGCGACCAGCTTCACGACCGCTTCTGCAATGTCGCCCACGAACACCGGCTGGAACACCGTGTGACCGCCGCCGATCAGCGGCAGTGCCGGCGAGAACCGTGCCATGGCAGCAAACTGGTTGAAGAAATTGTCTTCCGGGCCAAACACGATGGACGGCCGCAGGACGATCGCACCGGGAAACTCCTCGTGCGCGGCGCGCTCACCTTCTGCCTTGGTGCGGGCATAGGCAGCACCCGAGGCCTCATCGGCACCAATGGCCGACATCTGGATAAACTGGCTGGCGCCTGCGTTCTTCGCGGCACGCGCCGCCACGCGGGCGCCGTGGGCATGCAGGGCCGAGAACGACTGGCCACCGGATGAGAACAGCACGCCGACCAGATTGATCACCACGTCCGCCCCGGCGCAGGCTGCGTCTACCGATTCCGGATACCGCAGATTGCACTGCACCGGCATGATCTGGCCGGGAAAGCCCATCGGCTGCAGGTGGCCTGCCAGGTCGGGACGGCGCACGGCAATGCGGATCCGGTGGCCCTGGCGCGCCAGCGCGCGGGTGATGTGACGGCCCAGAAAGCCGGAACCGCCGATAATGGTGATCAGTTTGCTGGATGCGCTCATGCCGTTCACGGGTCCTTTCGGCTGTCATGCAGGACTGGCAGGCCGCAAACCCGGCCGGCAGTCATTCGTCTGTGACCCTGCTTTTAGCGGGCGCGCGCACCACTTGCAAAGACGGTTTGATGCCTCATGCGCCAATAGTTCAACCGCGCCACATGCGGATGCGGCAAACAATTCCGTCACAGGCCCGCATTGGCCAGTTGACAACACCGCCACCACACCACTATGACAGCGCCTGCTTCAGCGGCAGTTCGCGTTTCGAACCAGCCGCGACGGGCCCAGGTGGCGGAATTGGTAGACGCGCTAGCTTCAGGTGCTAGTTTCCGAAAGGAAGTGGAAGTTCGAGTCTTCTCCTGGGCACCAATCACTCTTCGACAAAACGGCAAGGCCCTGTTGACCGCACAAGCGTGACTTGATGCGCGCAGACGCCGTATCCTGTGCCTCGATCGGAGCCTGATTGACCCTGCAACACGCAAGGAGCCCTCACCCATGACCGACCTTACCGGAAAATCCGCCATCATCACCGGGGCCAGCCGCGGCATTGGCGCTGCTGCCGCCCGCGCGTTTGCCGCAGCCGGGGCAGCCGTTGTGCTGGCCGCGCGCTCTGCAGGTGAAATTTCTCAAGTCGCAAATGAAATTGAAGCCGCCGGCGGCAAGGCGAAGGCGGTTGCTTGCGACGTCACCAGCTTTGACGATGTCAGCGCCATGGTCAGCGCCTGCAAGGACGCCTTCGGCAGCGTCGACATACTGGTCAACAATGCAGGCCTGATCGACCCCGTGGCACGGCTGGCAGACTCGGACCCCGAAGACTGGCTGAAAGTGGCCGACGTCAACTACAAGGGCGTTTACCTGTGCCTGCGCGCCGCCCTGCCGGTCATGCTTTCGCAAGGCTCCGGCACTATCATCAACATCTCGTCCGGGGCCGCGTACAACGCGCTCGAAGGCTGGAGCCACTATTGCTCGTCCAAGGCTGCCGCGCTGATGCTGACACGCACGGTGCACAAGGAATACGGCACTGAAGGCATCCGCTGCTGCGGGCTGTCGCCGGGCACCGTCGCCACCGACATGCAGGTCGTCATCAAGGCATCCGGCATCAACCCGGTCAGCCAGCTTGATCCTGCCGTGCACATTCCGCCCGAATGGGTCGGCAAGGCCATTGTCTGGCTGGCAGGCGAAGGGGCTGACGGGTATCTGGGCGAAGACTTTTCGCTCAAGACCGATGAAGGCCGCGCCGCCATCGGCCTGCCGCCGGTGAGTGCCGGTTAGGCTTGTTCGGCGCCTGGCTTGTTGTTCTGGCTGCCAATCGTGCTATAGCCAGTTGAACATCGGAACATCATTCAGAAAGCGGCCGAAACCACATGGCAATCAAGGTACATCAGGGCGACCTGCCCGAAGGGCTCGACTTCGGCAAGATGGTCGCCGTCGACACGGAAACCATGGGCCTCAATGCCCATCGCGACAAGCTGTGCGTGGTGCAGCTCTCAGCCGGCGACGATGATGCCCACCTGGTGCAACTCGACCGTTCGACCTATGACGCGCCGCGGCTCAAGGCGCTGATGGAAAACCCGGACGTCGTAAAGATCTTTCACTATGCCCGCTTCGATGTCGGCATGCTGAAGCACTATCTCGGTGCCGATACCGGCCCGGTTTACTGCACCAAGATCGCCTCGCGGCTGGCGCGGACCTATACCGACCGGCACGGCCTGAAGGATCTTGTGCGCGAAATGCTTGGCATCGAGATGTCGAAGCAGCAGCAAAGCTCCGACTGGGGCACGCCGGTGTTGTCCGATGCCCAGAAACAGTATGCCGCGCTCGACGTGATTTACCTGCACGAGCTGAAAGTTCGGCTCGACCAGATGTTGCGCCGCGAAGGCCGCACCGGGCTGGCGCAGGCGTGTTTCGACTTCCTGCCAACCCGTGCCGCGCTTGACCTTGCCGGCTGGCCCGAGGCCGACATCTTCGCACATTCTTGAGAGGCTGCCCTTTTTCGGCAAGATTTGGCAGGCATGACCATCGCCGGGAGCAGGCGTACCAGCGCCTCGCCCAGGCGACACAACATGCAAGAGACCCATGTCCCCACACCGTCATGACGCCGGACCCGTGAGACGCCGACGCAAGCGCATCGGCCCGGCGCTGATGGCGTGGGGGATGCTGCTGGTGGCGGGCGCTGTATTCGGCGTGTTCATGTATCAGGCATCCGGGTTTGGCGAGCAGGAAGAAAGCCTGGTTGCGTCTGCCACACAGTCGAAACAGAACGCGCCGGCCGGGGCCGCGTCTGGCAGTGCCGGCCAGCAGGCCGAACGCGAGCGGTTTGCGCTGGCCGGCTCCGAGGTTGCCGGCTTCGATGACGAGCGCCAGCCCTACCGGATCTCGGCCAGCTCGGCGCGTCAGGACACCGAGCAGCCCAACCTGGTGCACATGAACCAGATCACCGGCAAGCTGCGCCGGGCCGATGGCCGCAAGATGGACATCAACGCAACGACGGGGCTGTTCAACACCCGCGACAAGTCTTTGATGCTCGACGGCAACGTGAAGATCGAGCTGCAGAACACTTTTGTTGCCAGCATGTCGACGGCCAACGTCGACGTACAAAAGAAGGCGCTGAAGTCCCGGGCCGACGTGCTGGTCGAGATGGACGGCGGGCAAATCTTTTCATCGGGTATCGAAGTCTCGGACAATGGTGCTTATGTTCTGTTCCGGTCGCGCGTAAAGGCGCAGTTTGACGATACCGGTCCTGCCACCGGCACCAGCAGCGGCAACCCGGACAATGCTCCAACTGCCAGCGCAGATGCGCCGGTCACAACAACGTCGAAGGGAAACCTGCAGTAATGAAACCGTTTGCCGCATATCTGGCGGGTGCAGCCGGCCTGGCTCTGGTTGCGTTTGTGCCGGCCCAGGCGCTGGCCCAGCAAGCCGGTGGCAAGGTCGACATCGAGGCCGACTCGATGGAGCTGTTTGAGGAAAAGAACCAGGCCGTGTTCAAGGGCAACGTGCGGGCCAGCCGGCGCGACGTGAAGCTGTCGGCATCGACGCTTCTGGTAAAGTTTGCGAAGAACAAGGCCGGCAAGACCGAAGTCACGTGGCTGGAAACCTCCGGCGGCGGGGTTCAGATCGTCACCCGCACGCAGGTCATCAGCGGCGACTGGATGAAGATGAACGTGAAGGCGAACACCGCCGTGGTGGGCGGCGGCGTGACCGTCAAGCAGGGCACGTCAGTGGTGCGCGGCGACAAGCTGGACGTGAACCTGTCCACGAACCAGTCGAAATTTTCCGGTGGGCGGGTGAAGGGCAGCTTCCTGCCAGACTGATTGTTTCGACGTGTATGAGGGGCGCAATCGGCGGCCCGCTTGCAAATTTAGGTTATATTAACCATACGGCTTCAGTGAACGTTAATCCTGTTGAGCGGTAATCGAGTGAAGCGAACCGGCATCTCATCCTTGTGGCCATCGCTGTTTGGCGGACGCACGAAAGGCGTCAGCCGGCAGGGCCCGGCCAGCAAGGCTCCGGCACCCGGCGAGGGTCTTGTGGCAAGTCACTTGCGCAAGACGTTCAAGCGCCGGCCAGTGACCAGGGATGTGAGCGTGTCGGTGCGCCGTGGGGAAGCCGTAGGGTTGCTTGGTCCCAACGGTGCGGGCAAGACCACCGTGTTCTACATGATCACCGGTCTGATCGCCGCAGATGAAGGGACCATAACGCTCGACGGGGCCGATATCACCGACCTGCCGATGTATCAGCGGGCCAGGATGGGAATAGGATATCTGCCCCAGGAAGCGTCCGTTTTCCGGGCACTTACGGTTGAGGACAACATTCGCGCCGTGCTGGAACTGCATGTTCCCGACAAGGCCGAGCGCGAGCGTAAGTTGCGTGGGTTGCTAAATGAGTTTCAAATCACACATATCCAGCATTCGCCGGCTGTGGCACTGTCGGGCGGAGAGCGCCGCCGGGTTGAAATTGCACGAGCCCTGGCTGCAAACCCCAGGTTCATGCTCCTCGACGAGCCCTTCGCAGGGATTGACCCAATTGCGATCAATGATATTCGCCAGCTGGTGCGACAGCTCACCTCTCGGGGACTCGGGGTGCTTATTACGGATCACAACGTCCGCGAAACCCTCGAGATCATCGATCGTGCCCTTATCATCCATGAGGGCCACGTCTTAATGGAAGGTACACCACAAGAGATTGTGGCCAACCCGGACGTCAGACGTCTTTACCTCGGTGAAGGGTTCAGCCTTTAATATCCCGCAGCGGACGGGCAAGTCCTGCAAGCGCTCCGGGCGTGCAGGCTGTCAGAGTGGTTAGTTCGCGGGGAGTGCGTCAAACATGGCATTGAGCCAGAAATTACAGATGCGCCAGGGGCAATCCCTGGTGATGACGCCGCAACTGCAGCAGGCGATCAAGCTGCTGCAGATGTCTAATTTCGAGTTGCAGGCGTTCGTCGAGAGCGAGCTTGAGCAGAATCCGCTGCTGGAGCGCGATGAACACGATGACAGCGGGCGCGACTACGCCAGCGAAGATGCAGGCGCCGAAGCCGGACAAACGTCCAGCCAGGACCCGCGCGATGTGAGCGATACCATCGCCTCACCGGGCGAAGCGTCTTCCAGCCTGGAACAGTTCGATACCGGACTTGAGAACGTCTATGCCGACGAGGCGACCGCAGACAAGATCAACCGCGAGGCAGCCGAGCCGGCGGGCATGAAAGATTCCGGTTGGCAGCTTTCATCTTCAGGGGGCGGGGGCGGCGGCAGCTTTGATGGCGACATGGCCTTCGATGCCACGCTTGCCAGCGAAACCACCTTGTCGGATCACCTGACCGAACAATTGCAGCTGGCGGTTTCCGACCCGGCCATGCGGATGATCGGCTCGCACCTGATCGGGCTCGTCAATGAGGCAGGCTACCTGTCCGGCGAGGTCGAGCAGGTCGCCGAGACACTCGGCGCACCGGTCGAGCTGGTCGAGCAGACGCTCGGCGTGCTGCAGACCTTTGACCCACCCGGCATCATGGCGCGCAACCTCAAGGAATGCCTGACCATTCAGCTGCGCGAGAAGGACCGGCTGGACCCGGCCATGCAAACCTTCATCGACAACCTCGAGCTGCTCGCCCGGCACGACATGGCGCGGCTGAAATCACTGTGCAAGGTCGACATGGAAGACCTCAAGGACATGGTCAACGAGGTACGTGCCCTCAACCCCAAGCCCGGCAACCTGTTCGGTTCCGTTGTGGTGCAGCCAGTGGTGCCGGACGTCATCGTGCGGCCTGCGCCCGACGGCAGCTGGGCCGTTGAGCTCAACACCGAAACGCTGCCGCGTGTGCTGGTCAACAACCAGTACTACGCCGAGGTATCGAGCGGCGCGACGCGTGAAAGCGACAAACTGTACCTGTCCGAATGCATGTCCAGCGCCACCTGGCTGGTAAAGAGTCTCGACCAGAGGGCGCGCACCATCCTGGCAGTGGCGCGTGAAATCGTGCGCCAGCAGGATGCGTTCCTGGTTTATGGCGTGGAGCACCTGCGCCCGCTCAACCTGAAGACGGTCGCAGACGCCATCTCGATGCACGAGTCCACCATCAGCCGCGTCACCTCGAACAAATACTTCGAAACCCCACGCGGCATCTTCGAACTGAAATATTTCTTCACCACCGCCATTTCGTCGTCAGCCGGCGGGGAAGACCACTCCGCCGAATCAGTGCGCCACAAGATTCGCTCCATGATCGATGGAGAAACCGCCGCATCGATCCTGTCAGACGATCAGATCGTCGACCGGCTTTGTGCGGAAGGCATTGATATTGCTCGCAGAACTGTCGCGAAGTACCGTGAGGCCATGAACATTCCCTCATCGGTGATCAGGCGCCGCGAGAAGCGCCTGCGCGAGGCGGGCTAAACCGGCAGCCAGCGGAAAGGCTCCGTTCTGTCAGCGTTTTCCCGGGGTTCTCCACCACGCCCGCAAACGCCAATTGACAAGCGTCATTCCGCTTCATAGGGTCCGCGCGCATCTGGCCGCCGCAGACGATATCCGCCGGCCAGGCAGGAGATCGAAAAAAGGACCGCCAATGCAGGTCCGGCCTGAACAGTCAATATTGAAAATCGAAACAGGTTTCGACAGACTCTCCGTCGAACTGAAGGGCGTTTGCTAGACATGCAGATTCAAATCACCGGCAAGAACCTCGATATTGGCGACGCGCTGCGCGAACACGTCGAGAACCGGATCAACAACGATGTGGCGAAATATTTCGACGGTATCGTGCGCGCTCACGTGATCGTTGAGAAGCAGCGTTCCGGTTTCGATTGCGAGATCACGCTGCACCTTACCACGGGGCTGACGCTGAACGGTCAGGGCAGCGCAGGCGATGCACACGGCGCGGCAGATACCGCCAGCGGCCACCTCGAAAAGCGGCTGCGGCGCTACAAGCGGCGGCTCAAGAATCACCACCTGTCGCGCAAGGAGCCGGTGGCTGAAATGCCTGCCACGGCCTATGTGCTGCAGGCAGACGAAACCGATGGTGCAGACGAGCCGGAAGATCTCAACCCGGTCATCGTGGCAGAATCAACCTCGAGCATCGCGGAATTGTCCGTGGGCGAGGCAGTGATGCAGCTTGATTTCACCAACGAACCGTTTGTGCTGTTCCGCAACGGGCGCAATGGCAGCCTGAATGTTGTGTACAAGCGCAAGGATGGCAATGTCGGCTGGGTTGATCCCGGCGCAAAGTAACCAGGCTCGCTGGCGGCCGTTGCGCAGACCCCGTCCCCGGCGAATTCAAGATCGAGTGAATGGAGGCCTCTCCAATCATGCAATTGTCAGACATCATCAGCAGTGGTTCGGTACTGCCCAGCCTCAAGGCATCCAGCAAGCGTCAGCTGTTGCAGGAATTGGCCAACGAGGGTGGCCGCATTACCAACATCGATCCGCAAGTGATCTTTGAAACCCTGCTGA
Organism: Anderseniella sp.; assembly: GCA_033722845.1. GTDB lineage: Bacteria > Pseudomonadota > Alphaproteobacteria > Rhizobiales > Aestuariivirgaceae > Anderseniella. The sequence continues at coordinate 7,605 of JAWVYF010000110.1, forward strand.
AACGCGAAAAGCTTGGCTCCACCGGGCTGGGCCAGGGCATCGCCATTCCGCATGGCAAGTTCGCCTCGCTCGACAAGGTGTATGGCGTGTTCGCCCGGCTGGCGACCCCGGTGAAGTTCGAATCCGTCGATGACAATCCGGTCGATCTGGTGTTTCTGCTGCTCGCGCCGGAAAGCGCAGGTGCCGACCACCTCAAGGCGCTGGCCCGCATTTCGCGCCTTCTGCGCGACGCCGAAGCGGTCGAGAAGCTGCGCGGCACCGAAGACGCCGCCGGGCTTTACGCCATCCTGACCGAACCATCCGCCTCCACGTCCCACGCCGCCTGACAGGCTGCCGGCAAGGCAACACAACGAAAGACCGCCTCAGGCTGTTTGCCAGGGCGGTCTTGCTGTTTAGGTGCGGTTCGGACCTGCGCCCGCAGATGAAGCCGGTCAGTGAACGCTGATGGTGTTCAGGTCGTGCTCGAAAGCGTTTGCAATGGCCGCCTCGCGGCTATCAGACACCGACATGGGCGTACCGTCTGCCATGTAGAGGCAGTACAGTGGCCGGGTTGCGGGCGCGTCGATGCGCTGGCCGGTCATGCGTTCCACGTCGGCCGGCGTCACCTGGCGCACATAGGCCACTTCACCAATGCCCATCGCTGCCAGGTTGATTTCACTTTCAGGTACCTGAGGCAGACGGGTGTTCTTGTTGTTTTCGGTCATGCTTCTTCTCCTTGTCATTCATGCCATGCGCGAGGGTCCGCTCAACCGGCACCCTGGCTGATCTCGATCTTGCGCACCAGCCGCTGCGGTTCCGGCCGGAGCAGGTCGATGGTGAGCAAACCGTCGTCCAGCGAGGCTGCAAGCACTTCCATGCCGTCGGCCAGAACGAAGGTCCGCTTGAACTGCCGCGCTGCGATGCCCCGGTGGAGGTATTGGCGGCTGTCGTCATCTTTCTGGCGTCCGCTGATCACCAGTTCATTGTCTTCAAGGGTCAGATCCAGCTCATCGGTGCTGAACCCGGCGACGGCCAGCGTAATGCGCAGCCGTTCTGCTTCGCCATCGTGAACGGGTATCTTCTCGACATTGTAGGGCGGGTATCCGTCCGTCGAGGTTTTTGCGACACGTTCAAGTACACGTTCGATCTCATCGAACCCGACAAAGAACGGAGAGGGAAACGCAGTGTTTCGCATGTGTGACAAGCCCTTGAAAAAGCAGCTTAAACCAGTTGTCTCCGGTAACTTCGCCCGGCCCGCCTTGCGCAGCACCGGACGTCACCCTTGACGTTCCTTACACCCATGATATCGGAACTGGAGGCGGCGCTTTCAAGCGGCATCAGACATTGCAGATTGTCTATTGACATTAATCCTATAATAGACTATAGTCCTTATCACCTGCTTCGGAGGAAGAGACAGCGCGCGTTCCTGTCTTCGGAGTTCAGGCCGGATGGTTTCGTGAAGGAGGCACGGGAGTAACGCCCTGTGTTCTGATCTAACGGGCACCCGACACCGCCCCCCGGAGGAATCCGGGCGTACTGCACAACCTGTTTGCTTCGCGTCACGCAGCACTACGAAAACGCCGGTAT
>JAWVYF010000111.1:0-9158 GCA_033722845.1 Anderseniella sp.
CAGGTTGCGGATCGGGCGCATGACATATTCTTCCTTGGTGGTGAGCTGGATGGCGTAGTCAGCGTTGTAGCCGGCAAGAGGTGCCAGATCGCGGAAACCCGATTTGCGGTAGTCATCAAAGGACTTCTCGAACAGGAAAAACTCCAGTTCGGTCGCCATCATCGGTGTGAAGCCCATGGCCTTTGCCCGCTCAACTTGCGCCTTGAGGATCTGGCGCGGCGCATGAGGCACCGGCTCGTGGGTATGGTGATCGATCAGGTCGCAGAACACGATGGCCGTGCCTTCAAGCCATGGCACCGGCCTGAGCGTCGACAGGTCCGGCTTCATGACATAGTCGCCATAGCCCTTTTCCCACGAAGTCGACGCATAGCCCTCAGGCGTTGCCATTTCGATGTCAGTCGCCAGCAGGTAGTTGCAGCAATGGGTTTCCTCGTGGCCGCTCTCGATAAAGTTGGACACGTGAAACCGCTTGCCCATCAACCGGCCCTGCATGTCAACCATGCACACAAGCACCGTATCAATGGCGCCTTTGGCGGCCTGTTTCTTCAGTTCGGCAAAACTCAACATCGCGTGTCTCTTTCTTCAGATTGCGCCGGTGACGGCAAACCGGGGCACACCTGGATGTGCCCCGGTCTCAGTTGTTGCAGTGTCAGCCGTAGCGGTAGGGCCGGCCGGCCTTCTGCATGTCGGCGTTGTACTTCTTGATGATATCCACAACCTTCTTCTTGGTCTCGGATTCAGCTGCAATCTCGTCCCAGAACTTGACTGCCGCGTCTTCAACCTGCTGCCACTCGGCATCAGGAATTGTGGTCAACTTCATCTTGGTACCGTTGACGCGCAATGATGCCTCGCCGCCCCAGTACCACCACTGGCGGTAATAATGGCTCTGCTCCATGCACACCATGAGCAGTTCCTTCAGGTGGTCCGGCAGCTCGTTCCAGCGATCCATGTTGGCGAAGAACGACCCGCACCATGCACCCGAGATGTTGTTGGTGAGGAAGTAATTCGTCACATCGGCCCAACCCACCGTATAGTCCTCGGTGATGCCAGACCAGGCAATGCCGTCAAGTTCGCCGGTCTGCACCGCGACCTCGATGTCTTCCCACGGCAGCGTAACGGGCACCACGCCGAACTGCTCAAGAAACTTGCCTGCGGTCGGGAAGGTGAACACCCGCTTGCCCTTGAGATCGGCCAGCGAGTTGATCGGATCCTTGGTAGCAAAGTGGCAAGGGTCCCACGCACCGGCAGAGATGTGCTTGACGCCAACCGCGCTGTACTCGGCATCCCAGATTTCCTTCAGCCCGTACTGGTTGAACAGCACCGGCACATCCAGCGAGTACCGCGAGGCGAACGGGAAGTAGCCGCCGAACACGGTGACTTCGGTCGGTGACTGCATCGAGTCATCGTCCGACTGTACGGCATCGATAGTGCCCTTCTGCATGGCGCGGAACAGCTCACCCGTGGGCACAAGCTGGTCGGCGAAGAACAGCTCGATCTCCATTTCATCGCGGGCAATCTTGTTGAAACTGTCGATGGCCGGCTTGATGACATGTTCGGCCAGTGCAGGGCCTGCATAGGTCTGCATGCGCCACTTGATCTTCGACTGGGCGTGCACTGCAGGGCTCGCGAGCGTTGCGGCACCGGCGACACCGGCGGTCTGGATAAACTTGCGTCTTGTGGTCATTGCTGACACCTCCACTGTTGGTTTGCTCTCACTCACTCAAAAACTCACAACGTCTTCCCCCCGCCGCCATTGCGTCACTGCCCGTAAACATAGTGGGGCAGCCAAAGCGCAATTTGCGGAAACAGCATCACCAGTATCAAGGCCAGCGTCATGACCCCGACAAACGGTACAATCGAACGGTAGATGTCGCGCAGGCCGATTTCCGGCGGCGCCATCGCCCGCATCAGGAACAGGTTGTAGCCAAACGGCGGCGTCATGTAGGCGATCTGCGTGGTGATCGTGTACAGCACACCGTACCAGATCAGGTCATAGCCCAGCGCGCCCACCAGCGGCACATAGAGCGGTGCCACGATGACCAGCATGGCGGTATCGTCCAGAAACGTGCCCATCAGGATGAACGACAGCTGCATCAGCACCAGGATCATCCACGGCTCGAGCCCCAGCTTCTCGGTGAACAGGCTCTCTATTGCCTTGACCGCGCCAAGCCCGTCGAACACCGCACCGAACGCCAGTGCCGCCAGGATGATCCACATGAACATGCAGGAGATGCCCAGTGTGTTGCGCACCGAATTCTCGAACACCTCGCGCGTCATCCGGCCTTTCAGCACGGCTGCCAGAAACGCCGCCATGGCCCCTATGGCCGAGCTCTCCACCAGCGACGTCCAGCCGTTGATGAACGGCACCATCATGGCAAGAAAGATGCCGATGGGCAGAAGGCCAGCCGTCAGAAGCCGCAGCTTCTCACCCATCGCAATGTCACGTTCTTCCGGCGGCAGCGCGGGCCCCAGCGAGGGGTTCAGGCGACAGCGGATCACGATGTAGGCAATGAACATGGCCGCCATCATCAGCCCCGGCACCACACCAGCCAGCCATAATTGCCCGACCGGCTGGCGCGCAATCATGGCGTATAGCACCAGCACAACCGACGGCGGCACCAGAATGCCGAGCGACGAGCCCGCCTGGATCACGCCAGTCACCATGCGCTTGTCATAGCCACGCCGCAGCAATTCTGGCAGTGCAATGGTGGCTCCGATGGCCATGCCGGCGACCGACAGCCCGTTCATGGCCGAGATGAGCACCATCAGCCCTATGGTTCCGACCGCAAGCCCGCCGCTGACCGGCCCCATCCAGACATGGAACATCTTGTAGAGGTCATCGGCGATCTTGGATTCCGACAGCACGTAGCCCATGAAAATGAACATCGGCAGGGTGAGCAGCGGATACCAGTTCATCAGCTTCATGGCCGCCGAGAACGGAATATCGTAACCGCCCGTTCCCCACAGCGATAGCGCGGCCACCACGGCCACGAAGCCGATTGCACCAAACACCCGCTGCCCGGTCATCAGCAGCAACATCATGGACGAGAACATCAAGATGGCGATGAGTTCGTAGGACATGAGCCGTCAGATCTCCTCACCGCGAATACGGAAAATGTCCTTGAAGAATTCCGACACCGCCTGCAGCAGCATGAGAAAGATGCCAACGATCATGATCAGCTTGATCGGCCACATGTAAGGCCGCCACGACCGGCGCGAGGTCTCCAGCCGGCCGATCTCCTCGCTGCCCGTAAGCAAGCCCCAGAAGAACTGGATCGGCTTGTCGTCCCAATAGCCCAGCGAATAGGCCAGCGAGGCAAGCCCGCCATACAACAACACGAGAAGGAAGGTGATCAGGCAGAACACGGTCAGCGCATCGAACCAGGCTTTCCGCTTGGCAGACCATTCCCCGTAGAACAGATCCATGCGCACATTTGAGCCCATCTGGATCGAATATGGTCCGCCAAGAATGTAGTAGGCCACCATGGCGAACTGGGCCATTTCCAGCGTCCACCGCGACGGTACGGTGAAGAACGTCTTGGTGATGGATGACCACAGCAGAATGGCAACCAGCACGAAGATACCGTACATGGTGAACCGCCCCAGCCGGCGGTTGAAACCGTCAACGACACGGATGTAACTGCGCATGAAACCGCTCATGCCGCCCCCTGCCCGCGTACCGCAGCAAGGCTGTCAGTGACCAGCGCACAAAGCATTTGCGCAACTTTCCGCTGGTCGTCAGGAGTGGCAATGAGATCGTTGCGCACCTCGATCATGACGTTCAGCAGCCCGTTGCTTAATCCATATTCTTTCAGGGTGTGGGTTACGCCGTCCGCGGGGCCATAGGGGTCATTCTTGGCGCTCAGCATGCCGGTCATGCCGGGCGCACGCGCCAGCATGGCATCGGCGAGCCGCTCATCACTGTCACACAGGATGCCCAGCTCCACATCGCGGGCCACACCGTTGAACACGCGCGTGAAGGAATGGATCGTTACCAGCACAGTGGGCCGCCCCGTTCTTGCTTCGATCGTATCTGAAACGGTGGCGCAAAATGGCTTGTACACAAGGTCGATGCGCGCCTGCCGCGCCTGTGCATCAAGGCTTTCGTTGCCGGGAATGCGATGTGCTTCGCTTCTGGCAATCATCGCAGACGGAGCGTCCGGCGGCCGGTTGCAGTCATACACCAGCCGGGATACCTGCGCCGCAACCAGCGTTGCATCAAGCTCTTGCGACATGGTCTCGGCCACCTCGATGGCACCCGGGTCCCACGCAGCGTGACTGGCAAGGGTTTCCGCACTTGCCCCCAGACCAAACAGTTCAGGCGGGACATGGTTGGAGGCATGCTCGCACACCAGCAACACCTGCGATGCGCCGTGCGGGTTGACCACCCGCGGCGGCGGCGCGGTGAAGGTTTCAAGCATCGGCACTGGCTGTGGTGTGGCCAAGCTGGACAGCTCCCCTGATTTCTGTAAAAATTTTTACAGAGCTTGCCAGATTGTCAAGATAGTTTCTGCATCACAAGTTCAACCAAGGCGCAATCATGTGCCGGAGTCCGAATTTCTGGCGCATCAGGTGGGATGCTCATGCAGTCAACGATTGCCGACCTCATCAACCAGCATGGCGATGCGCTGACCCGCGCCGAACGCCAGCTCGCAGCCGCCATGCTGGACAACTATCCGGTTTCCGGCCTCGGCACGATTGCCGAATTGGCCGCAAAGGCCGGCGTATCGGCACCGACCGTGGTGCGGCTTGTCAGCAAAATCGGTTTCAAGGGGTTTGCCGAGTTTCAGGCAGCGCTTCGCCTGGAGGTAGAAGCGCGCATTTCCAACCCGATCGCCAAGCATGACAGCTGGGCCGGCGCCGCGCCGCAGACGCATATCCTCAACCAGTTCACCGATGCCGTCATCGGTAACATTCGCCAGTCGCTTGCGCACATCGATCACACGTCGTTCGACGACGCCTGCCGCATGATGTCCGACCATGACGCCCACCTGTTCATCACCGGCGGGCGCATTTCGGGACGGATTGCGGATTACCTGTTTCTGCACATGCAGGTGATCCGGCCCGGCGTGAGCCGCATCGAGGCCAGTTCAAACGCCTGGCCACACGACCTGCTCGACCTGAAACAGGGCGACGTGCTGGCAGTGTTTGACATCCGCCGCTACGAAAACACCACGCTGCGCATGGCCGAGATGGCAAAGGAACGAGGCGCACGCATCATCCTGTTCACAGACCAGTGGCGCTCACCTGTTGCGCGCATCGCCGATCATACGTTCGGGCTGCATATCGAGGTACCGTCAGCGTGGGATTCGACTGCCGCTGTCATGCTGCTGGTGGAGACCATGATCTCCGCCGTGGTAACGCAAACCTGGGATGCCACCCGGGACCGCATGGAAACGCTGGAAGAGATGTTCGACCGCACGGGCTTTTTCCGGAAGTTCAAATAAGCCGCGCCAACAAACCGCCTAATCGCCTTCGGATTTCCTCCTTGCGGCCTTCTTCGAAGCAGCCCGTTTCGTGGCCGGCTTGCCATCTGCCAGCTCCACCCGGATCGGCCCGCGCATGGCAACATCGCGGTGCGGATAGGGTATCTCGATACCGGCCTCCATCAGCGCGTCCCACAGCGCCAGGAAGATGTCGCCGCGCACGTTGACCGTGCCCTGCCCCGGATCCCTGATCCAGAACCGCAGCTTGTAGTTGATCGAACTGTCGGCAAACTCGGTGATGTGGCACACCGGTGCCGGCACTGCCTGAACCCGCTTGTGCCCGGCTGCCACCTTCTTGGCGAGCTCACGCACATCATGCGGGCTGGCCTCGTAGCTGACCCCAAAATCAAGATCGATACGGACGAGGTCTGATGAATACGACCAGTTGATCACCTGACTGGTGATCAGGTCCTCATTGGGGATCAGGTATTCGCGCCCGTCGCGAGAGATAACGGAAGCATAGCGCGCCGCCAACTCGTTGATCTTGCCGTAGGTATCACCGACGCTGATCACGTCTCCCGGCTTGATCGACTTGTCCACCAGCAGGATGAAGCCGGAAATCAGGTTTGACACCACCTTCTGCAGGCCAAAGCCGATACCCAGACCGATGGCACCGGAGAAGACTGCCAATGCGGTCAGATCGATGCCGACCATAGACAGTGCCGCCAGAATGGCCGTGACGATCAGGATCGCCTTGACCAGTTTGCCCAACAGCACCTGAAGCGACGGGTTAAGGTCTTCGCTTTCCTTGAACTTGTTGTCGGCAAACCGGCCCACCAGCAGGGCCAGCCATACAGCAACGCTGACGGTCAGGATGCCCTTGATGACCAGCAGCGGCGTTATCCTCACGCCGCCTTCAACCTGAAAACCGAAACTGTCAAGCAGTGCAATGGTTTGCGGCAAAAGGTTGAGAATACTCAAGGCCGCGACCGACCAGGCGAAAACCGCCACGCTGTTGGCCATGAAACGATTGCGGATAAGCCGCGATACAATGGCGATGACAACCCAAGCGGTCGCCAGATTGGCGGCGATCCCCACAAGGTAGCTTCGCGAAATCCACGTTACCTCGCGCATGATGGCAAGCGCGATCCATAGCGCCAGCGCGAAGAAGATCCAGCGAGACCGGCGCAGGAAAATGACGATCACCCTCAACAGCTGGGGCTTGCCCCTGATCAGGCGCACGCGGCGCTCGATGGAAGGCGTGACCGTGCGGTCGAGTACAAGTGCTACAGCGAATGCGGCCAAGATGACGGCGAACTGGATTGAGGCCCACTGCAAACCGGTTGCAGTTGATGTAATGCCGATCTTGGTCAGCCAGGTTTGCAGGAAAGACAGCGCATCCGTGGCGACCGTACTGAGCGTCTCCACCGTAACACCTTCAGCGGCTGGCGCAGTTGCTTGCGGATCAGCAGGTGGCGTTGCCGCCGTTGCCGGCTCGGCGCTTTGCGCCAGCTGTGTGTGGCCGTCTTTCATTTGCCGGTTCAGTCTCCTCAGGAAGGACGGCGCATGCGGAATGCCTCGGTCACGACCGCATACTCCGAATAGCCCATACGGGTGATTGGTTGCATGGCGGCCGTGTTGACCCTGCCGTCTTCTATGAAACTGTCATCGATGTGAACGCCAATGACCTCGCCCACCACGATTGCATAGCCGCCAGCTGCGTTGTCGTGGCCGGGTAGTTCAACCGTTTTCACGTACTTGCACTCGAGCGAAACGGGGCTGGCGGCAACGCGAGGTGGTTTGACCAGCTTGCAGGATGCCTTCTCCAGCCCGGCCAGTTCGAATTCGTCAACGCCCTCTGCCACCGGCGCAGACGAGGCATTCATCTGCTCGCGCAGCTTGAAGGTTGCCATGTTGTGCACGAACTCGCCCGTTGCCTCGATGTTTCGGATCGAGTCCTTCCGCCCCGCCGAACCGAACACCACGTAATGCGGGTTGTCCGACATGGCGTTGAAAAAGCTGTACGGCGCGAGGTTCGCCACCCCTTCCGGCGAAAGCGACGATATCCAGCCTATGGGGCGTGGCGCAACAATCGCCTTGAAGGGGTCGTACTCGTGTCCGTGATCATTCTTGCGGGCGTCATAAAACATCCGGCAGCGGCCTTTCTTGTTTTGTCTTCAGGCTTTGCCAACGGCACCGGCACAGGCTGGTCACTCGTCAACAGATCGTGAACTGCAGATAGCAGCGGAAATCGAGTGCCATGTCTATATTGCACTGCAGCAAGGGTCAAAGATGCAATCAATTCAGGAGGCATAACATGCTAAAGGGCAAGACCGCACTGGTGACCGGATCAACCTCCGGTATCGGGCTTGCAATTGCCGAGGCGCTCGCGCGCGAAGGTGCCAACGTGATGCTCAATGGCTTGAGCGACCCAGAAGAGGTCGAGCCAACCCGGTCGGAGATGGAGAAGCGGACCGGCTCAAAGGTTCTCTTCACAGGTGCCAACTTGATGGACGGTGATGCGTGCGCCAGGCTGGTTGAAGAAACTGTCGATGCGCTCGGCGGTCTGGACATCGTGGTGAACAACGCCGGGATGCAGCACGTGGCCCCGGTGGACGAGTTTCCCGTCGACAAATGGAACGCCATCATTTCACTCAATCTTTCGGCAGCGTTTCACGTCATCCGGGCGGCTGTCCCTCACCTCAGGAAGGCAGGATGGGGCCGCATCATCAACACCGGCTCGGCCCATGCGCTGGTCGCATCGCCCTACAAGTCGGCCTATGTCGCCGCCAAGCACGGATTGGCCGGGTTGACCAAAGTGGTTGCACTGGAGCTCGCCCAGGACGCGGTGACGGTGAACACCATCTGCCCGGGCTATGTGCATACCGAGCTGGTGGATGACCAGATCGCCGATACGGCAAAGGCCCGCAGCATGAGCGAGGAAGACGTGATCCAGAAGGTGATCCTGGAGGCTCAGCCGACCAAGCAGTTCGTGACCGTGGAACAGATTGCCCAGCTCTCGGTGTTCCTGTGTTCAGATGCCGCTGCCAGTATAACCGGCACCATGCTGCCGATGGACGGCGGCTGGACTGCGCAATGATCTCGACCAACCACAAGGAGACCCGTGCATGACGGCCAAGCCCATCGCACTGGCACTGCAGGGCGGCGGCGCACACGGCGCCTTCACCTGGGGTGTACTGGACCAGCTGCTTGAAGATGGCCGGCTCGACATCCAGGCGATTTCCGGCACCAGTGCAGGAGCGATGAACGCTGCGGTTCTGGCGCAAGGCTTCGCCGAGGGAGGACCGGACAAGGCTCGCCAGACCCTTGAGGATTTCTGGCGCGCGGTCAGCCGGCTGGGTGCAGCAAGCCCGATCCGCCGCAGCTTTGTAGACATTCTCACAGGCAACTGGAGCATGGACCAGTCTGCCGCATACAACTGGTTCGACCTGGCCAGCCGCGTGGTTTCGCCGTACGACGCCAACCCGCTCGACATCAACCCGCTGCTCGACCTGCTGGAACAGACCATCGATTTTGACCGTGTACACGGCTGTCAACACATCAAGCTGTTCGTATCGGCCACCAATGTCCGAAACGGCAAGATCAAGGTATTCGAAGGCCATGAACTGACCCCTGCAAGGGTCATGGCATCCGCCTGCCTGCCGCGCCTGTTCAAGGCCGTCGAGATTGACGGCGAGCACTATTGGGACGGTGGCTACATGGGCAACCCGC